>CAZXNN010000299.1:0-4457 GCA_964641915.1 uncultured Nitrospira sp.
GGATCTCCTCTTTGGCGAACGGGAGATGGTAGCGGAGAATCGCCATTTCATCCTGGCGCGACGGAAAACCGAGACCGAGAGTCGGTTGCAGTCGGGAGAGCATGTAGTCCGGGACTTCATACGTAGAGGCATCCTCGTTCATCGTGACGCAACAGCGGAAGTCTTCGTGCGCTTCGATCAAAATGCCGGCAATGATCGATTCGACGCAGCGGCGATGGTCGAGCAAGGAGGCCAGGGAGGCCCAGCCCTTCTCGTTCATCCGGTTGCCTTCATCCAGAACGCAGATACTCCCGGTGAGCACCGCCGTCACCAGCGGCGACGCGTGGTAGGCGATCGATCCCGATTCGGCCAGAACCGGTGTAATCAGCAGGTCTTCCGGACGTGTATCGGCGGTGCATTGAAAGACATACAGATCCTGCTTGCGTTCCTTGGCGCCCGACATCGCCAATGTTGTTTTTCCAATGCCCGGAGGACCGGTAATTCTCGGCGACAGTGGGAGATCGCGCGGGTCCACTTTGAGCCAGCAGGCGAGGAGCTGTTGCAGCGGTTCTCGACTCCCGATCCATTCTTGTAATGTCGAAATGGGCTGCGCGAGGTGCAGCGTCATGCCTTGCACGGAGATGGTTCTGGCAGAGGAGGCTTGTGCGCGATTATCCATGGCTACACGTTTTCTGATGGGTCATCTTCATGGAGAGGACGGTAACATAGCATCGGGAGTGGGTCAAACCCCTGTCTCGCCCCAATTCGCTTTGACTTTCACAGCGTTGGACCGTATTCTTAGTGTCACGTTAGTTGTGAAATGACGATGAGTTGTCAGAGTCGGGATGACCGATTCGGGATGGAATAAGATCCGGCGTCGGAGGTGGACAATGAAGATGGAGGATCGTCGAGTGATGAATCAGACTTGCAAGATGGTGGGATCCGGTGTCCTCGTGCTGTGCGGCGCCATGTTGCTCAACGGCTGTGTGGTGCTGGAAGAAAAATACAATGCGGAGAAGGCGCGAAGTCTGAACTTCCAGAGGTTGCTGGCTCAGGAAGAAAAGCGCACAGCTGAGCTTGACAGCGAAGCAAAGCGGACGAAAAAGGAGCTGGTTGAATTCGAGGCGCGGAACCGCGAATTGGCCGCGCAAGTTCAGTCGGCCCGAGAGCAAATGGGACGGCTCCAGGAGGAGTCTGAGGCAGTTAAAGAATCGGCTATGCTGGAGCGGAAGGCCCTGCAGGACATGCGGAAGATGGCCCCGGCCGCATCCGCCAAATCCAAGAAGGTCGATGAAGTGGCGGCGCTTACGCGTGAAACCGAGGCCCTCATGCAGGATTCGACGAAAGAGATGGGAGGCCTGGCCGCCCCTGCGGAAACGGCCAAGCCCGGCGCCAAATCAGGAACCACCATTCACGTGGTGAAGCCCGGAGAGACGTTGTTTCGCGTAAGCCGCCTATACGGCGTCCCCATCGACAAGCTGAAAAAGTGGAATAAACTCTCAGACGATATTATTGAATTGGGGCAGAAACTCATCGTTGGAACGGAGTAATTCCGCAGGCATGGCAACGCCAACGTATTCTCTCAGCTTGGACGAATTCCGGCGGTACGCACAGTCGGGCAACCTTATCCCTTTGTACCGGGAAATTCTGGCGGACTATGAGACGCCGGTTTCTGCGTTCGCAAAGATCGATCATGGTCCGTCGGCGTATTTGTTGGAAAGCGTGCAGGGAGGGGAGAAGTGGGCTCGCTACTCGTTTCTCGGAAGCGGGTCACCGATCCTCATGGTGGAAGATCGCGGCGACCTTCTGATCAAGCAGGGCAAACGGACGCGTCGCATCGCCTGTCACGGCGCACCTCTGGATCGTCTGCGGGAATTTATGGAGACCTATCGTCCGGTCACCGTTCCGGGACTCCCCCGGTTTGTCGGCGGTGCCGTCGGCTATCTCGGTTATGACATGGTGAGTACGTTTGAGAGTATTTCGGTTCGCCGGAAAGAGAGTCTGGACCTGCCGGAGTTTGCCTTTCTGCTGACCGACACACTCCTCATTTTCGATAATGTGGCACAGAAGATTAAGGTCGTCGCGAATGCCCATGTCGCGTCCCAATCGGAGCAGGCCATCCGCCAGGCCTATCGTCAGGCCACTGCTCGCATCGAACGCATGATTGCCCGTTTGCGCCGGCCGCTCCGCCGGACCGTGCCCAAGCGTCGACGGACGCCGATCACGTTCACCCCGAATATGAGCAAGGCAGACTTTGAAAAGATGGTCAGTCAGACGCAGGAATACATCAAGGCCGGCGATATCTTTCAATGTGTGTTGTCTCAGCGATGGGAAACGAAACTGCATGCGACCCCATTTCAGCTGTACCGCGC
Organism: uncultured Nitrospira sp.; assembly: GCA_964641915.1. Lineage (GTDB taxonomy): Bacteria > Nitrospirota > Nitrospiria > Nitrospirales > Nitrospiraceae > Nitrospira_D. The sequence goes on from CAZXNN010000299.1 coordinate 2,352, forward strand.
ACTCCGGGTCGTCAATCCGTCCCCTTATATGTACTACCTCAGAATTGCTGGAGTGGAACTGGTCGGATCGTCGCCGGAAATTCTGGTGCGGTGTGAAGACGGGCAGGTGTCGGTTCGTCCGATCGCTGGCACGCGCCGCCGCGGTGCCACCGCTGAAGAGGATGAGCAACTGGAGCGTCGTTTGCTGGCCGATCAGAAGGAACGGGCTGAGCACATCATGCTCGTGGATCTGGGACGGAATGATGTCGGGCGGGTGGCCGAGAGCGGCTCGGTCAAAGTCGAATCGCTGATGAACGTCGAACGCTACTCACATGTCATGCATATTGTGTCGAATGTGAGCGGCCGGCTGGCCACGGGAAAAACCGTTTATGACGTGCTGCAAGCCTGCTTTCCGGCAGGGACAGTGTCAGGCGCTCCGAAGATTCGCGCAATGGAAATTATCGAAGAGCTGGAGCCGACCAGGCGCGGTCCCTACGCCGGCGCCGTGGGCTATTTCAGCTTTTCCGGTAACATGGACATGTGCATCAATATCCGCACGGTCGTGGTGTCGAAGCGGCGCGCCTTCATTCAGGCCGGCGCCGGCATTGTGGCGGATTCGAATCCCGAGCACGAATATGAAGAGACCTGCAACAAAGCCCGCGCCATGATGAAAGCCATCGAATTGGCCGAGCAGGGGCTGGAGTAGCGTCATGCTCTTGATGATCGATAATTACGACTCCTTTACCTACAACCTGGTCCAGTATCTGGGCGAGTTGGGCGAAGATGTCCGCGTCTATCGCAACGACAAGATCACCTTGCAGCAGATCGAAAAGCTTGGGCCCAGTCGTATTGTGATTTCTCCTGGCCCCTGTACGCCGAAAGAAGCCGGCGTGTCCGTGGAAACGATCCGCCAGTTTGCCGGCCGTATGCCGATCCTCGGCGTGTGTTTAGGCCACCAATCGCTGGGTGTTGCATTCGGCGGAGAAGTGATCCGCGCGCAACGGTTGATGCACGGGAAGACGTCGATGATTTCACACGACGGAAAAACGATTTTTCACGGTCTGCCGAATCCCTTCGAGGCGACTCGCTATCACTCATTGCTGGTTAATCCGAAGAATCTGCCCGATTGCCTGGAAGTTTCAGCGAAGACGGCCGAAGGTGAAATTATGGGATTGCGCCACCGGACGCTCGCCGTCGAAGGTGTGCAGTTTCATCCGGAATCGATTTTGACCAAGGCGGGAAAAGACCTCCTCAGAAACTTCTTAAAGCTCTAGTCTCATCGGATTGCCCGTCTTCCATGATCAAAGACGCCATTGCCAAATTAGCCGAACGCACCAACCTTTCTGAAAAAGAAGCGGAAGACGTGCTCTCAGAAATCATGGACGGCGCGGCGACTCCGGGGCAAATCGGCGCCTATCTGATGGGCCTTCGCCAGAAAGGCGAAACGGTGGACGAGATCGCCGGCTCGGCGCGCGCGATGCGCGCCCGTGCCACGCGAATCCAGGTAGGCAGCTCGATCGTCATCGACACCTGCGGAACGGGGGGAGACGGCGGGCATACCTTCAATATTTCGACGACGGCCGCGTTCGTGGTGGCAGGCGCCGGACTCACCGTCGCGAAGCACGGGAACCGGTCGGTGTCGTCCAAGTCGGGGAGTGCGGATGTCCTGAGTGCGCTCGGCGTGAAGATCGATCTGCAGCCGGAGCGTGTGGCGGATTGCATCAATGAGGTCGGCATCGGCTTTCTCTTCGCCCCGCTGTTTCATGGCGCCATGAAACATTGTGCGGGTCCGCGACGGGAGATGGGGATTCGCACGTTGTTGAATGTCCTGGGTCCGCTGACCAACCCTGCCGGGGCCACGCACCAGGTGCTCGGCGTGTACGACGCGAACCTGACCGAGGTCATGGCCAAGGTCCTGGTCCAATTGGGTTCTCAGCATTGCTTTGTTTTGCACGGAATGGACGGCCTCGATGAACTGACGGTCTGCGACCGCACGAAAGTCTCCGAAGGCAAAGCCGGTGTCGTGTCCAACTATTTTGTGGCGCCTGAAGAATTCGATCTTCCCCGCGTCCATAAAAAGGAGATCGCCGGCGGCACTCCGGAGGAGAATGCCCGGATCACGCGGGA
>CAZXNN010000300.1:0-4455 GCA_964641915.1 uncultured Nitrospira sp.
ATCTTCGCGGTCGATAGGCGTAATAAAGGTCTGGTTGAGCTTGGTCGCGATGTCGTGCGTGATGCCGTCGCCGATATGCTCGACATCTTTAATGTGCTTCGCCTGCGCCGCAGGATCGCCAAACTGGTCCATCATGTTTTTCAGCAGGCGACTGCCTTCGATCATATTGTGGGCGGCCTTCTTGAACATATCGAAAAAGGCGTCTTCTTTTGGGATAAGACTAAACATCGCAGTCCGCGCTCCTGAATGGTGAATTACCGCCCGTGGTGGTGTCCGCGAGCGATGTGACACACGCTTTACCTGCCGACATCGCTTCCCTGGCTACCACCGCATCAAGCCTGTCGCCCAGGTCAAACCGCCGCCGAAGCTACCTAACAGCACCACATCATCTGTTCGAATTTTTCCCGCCCGGACCGCCGCATCGAGTGCAATGGGGACGGATGCCGACGAAGTATTCCCGTACCGATCGATCACAGACGTCAGCCGATCGGCTGGAATGCCAAGCCGGTCCGCCACATTCGAAAGAATCCGGCCGTTGGCCTGATGAAGCACCACTTGACCGAGTTCATCGATCCGGACACCAAATTCCTTCAGAATGTCCTGCACCGCCTGCTCGACCCGCCTGACTGCGATGCGAAACAACGACGCGCCCTGCATCCGCAACACATGCTCACGATGCGCCACGGTCTCCGCCGAGGCCGGCACCCGTGATCCACCGGCGAGCACCCGGATCAGATCATGCTTCGATCCATCAGAATGGAGCCGAATCCCGAGTACCCCCTGGGGCTTCGAACCCCGTTCATCCTCACCCCGCACCACGACGGCCCCTGCACCATCACCGAATAAAATTGCCGTCGCCGCATCGGCCGGATCTAAGAATCTCGACTTCACTTCAGCCGCCACGACCAGGCAGATGTTCGCCTGCCCACTCAGAACCATGGCATGGGCCATCGATAACCCATAGAGGAACCCCGAGCAGGACGCGGACACATCGAATGCGGGTACTCCGCGACAGCCCAACCCTCGCTGAACAAAACAAGCGGTTGAGGGAAACGCCATATCCGGCGAGGTGGTCGACAGAATAATCGCGTCCACTTTCCCCGCTGAACATCCGGCTGCCTGAAGGGCATGACGACTTGCCTCCATCGCCAGATCAGAAGAGGCCTGGCCATCAGCCGCCCACCGCCGCTCTCGGATACCGGTCAGTCGATCGATCGTGGCCGGTGACACCCCCAAAGGACCCGCAACCTCGCTATTGGCGACGATTCGCTCAGGGAGATAACTGCCGGTTCCTATGACACGCATTCGTTTCATGACAATGGACCATACTCGGCGCAGCGAGGCCATCCGTATTGGCTTCAGCTCTATTCGCGGTATTTAATTGATGCGCGGCGGGATTATAGGGGGCAGCGGGGAGCCGGTCAACCAATCAGGCTTGCCATTGCTTTTAGGCCCAATTCTTGTTATCAATTTATCGATCCATGAGGGGAATCGATCAGTTGCTACGCCTTTTGAAGAACCTCCGTCATCAGTCCCGCATTCTGACGAGCGGCCTTCTGCTTGTTGCATGGCTCGCCGTCGGATGCTCGAGCACGCCCAAAGAGCCGGCCGTTGCGGCGGGGGCCAAGGCTGTCGGCGGCACCGACGAACAGATCTTCCTCGGCGACACCATCGAAAAGAACTATGACCCGAACGTCATCATGAAGCGCGGCGAAGCTTTTTTCGACAAGGAAGAATACGCCGAAGCGCTCGTCGAATATAACCACTTCCTCGACCTGCATAAAAGTCACGTACTCGCCCCCTACGCCGCTTTTAAGATAGGCGAGTCCCATTTCAAAATGGCCAAATCCATCGATCGGGATCCTGAACCGCTGACCAAAGCCATCACGGCACTCGAGCGCATGCGCAAAGACTTTCCCGGCAGCCGTTACGATGCCCAGGCGCAACAAAAGATCCAGGAATGCCATGAGTGGCTCGCGCAGATGCATCTCTTCGTCGGCCAGTTTTATTACCGCCGCGAGTCGTACTTGGCGGCCGCTCATCGATTCGAACAGATCATCAAGATCTATCCGGATAAACCCGTCGCTCCTGATGCCCTCTATTTCCTGGCTTTGAGTTATCATGAACTGGGGGCAGACGATTGGGCGGCCGATAACCTGACCTTGCTGGCCGAAAAATATCCCGCCAGCAAAGTGGCTGCCGACGGAAAGTCGTTGATGGCCAAACTCGGTGGCAAGAAATCAGATACTCTGATCGCCAAAGACCCAAGCGCCACGCCTTTTTCGGATGCCCGCCCCTATGCCGCTCCAAGCGACAGATCCGATCTTCCCAATATCCCCAGTGCGGCATCTACATTCGGCGCACTCAAGTTACCCTCTGCCAATGCCCTAGGCCAATCCTTCACCGTCTGCCGCCTCGGCGCCTGGTGCTGAACTCCAGCCGTCAGCAGACAGCCGTTAGCTCTCAGCAAAAGTCCTCCTGAAATATTTGGCCCGGGGTGAGTCAGCTGAAGGCTGAGCGCTGTTTGCTGATTGCGAAGCTACTGGCTGAGGTACCAGCCGATGCCATACCGCTCAAGAAAGCTAGTGATCATCGTGAGGGAATTGGCGTAAATCATGACGCCCACCACAATGAGCAGTACGCCGCTCACGGTCGACACGCCCCAGAGATAGGCGCGCACCTCTTTGAAATAGGCAAGAAAGCGGTCGACCCCCAGCGCCGTGAGAAACAGCGGCAAGCCCAACCCGAGCGAATAAAAAGCCAGCAGCACGACTCCGCTCCACAGCGAGTCAGTCGTGCTGGCGTACAGGAGAATCGTTCCCAAGACCGGGCCAACACAGGGCGTCCATCCTGCCGCGAATGCCACTCCGATGAAAAACGACCCCAAATAGCCGGCTGGACGATTGCGGAACTGATACCGGTGCTCCACCTTCAAGAAGTTCAGATTCAGGATGCCCAGCAGATAGAGACCAAACACGATGATCATCACGCCGCCGATGCGGCGGATATGATCCTGGTAGGTGATCAGGATTTGGCCCAGGAAACTGGCAGAAGCGCCGAAGGCAATGAATACCGTCGAAAATCCCGCGATGAACAAGAGCGCATTGAGAATGATGGCCGATTTAAACTTGTTCCGTTCGCTTGCATCCGTCAGTTGTTCGACTGAGAGCCCGGTGATGTAGGAAATGTACGACGGCACAAGCGGCAGCACGCAGGGCGAGACGAATGACAAGAGGCCAGCTGAAAACGCGGCGAGCAGAGAGATCTGTGGAATGGATTGCATCATCGTTAGGATTTCATGAGAGCCTGAATCAATGCGCGCGCATCAGGGCCTCCCCAATCACGGGCACCCGGCACCTTCTGCCGGACAATGCCGTTGCGATCGACCATGAAGGTCATGGGCAGGCTCCGTGCGCCGTACATCAGACCAATGCGATACTCTGCATCGTGCAGGATCGGAAAGGTGAACCCCATTTCCTGTTGAAAGGGCCGGGTCACTGCCGCGCCTTGCGGATCGGTAGAGACGGCGAGAATCTCGAAGTCTTTTCGAGAATAACTCCGGTACAGCTGCTCCATCGCCGGCATCTCGACACGGCAGGGGCCGCACCAGGTCGCCCAGAAATTCACCAGCACCACTTTCCCGCGCAGCTGCGCAAGCGACACGACGTTCCCATCCAGATCACGCAGCTGAAAATTGGGGGCTTCGTCGCCCACCTTGACGACCCCGCGATCGGCGACCGACCAGGAGAGCGAACCGGTATCATCACTGGTCCAGGCTGCCACACGCATAGAGCCGACCGCCCCGCAGAGACCGATAAGGAGCAAGACCACCCACACACGCTGCGTTGTCATAATCCTCCCTCGGACGATCCAGACTTCATCGTACCATGGTCCTGAGGGAATGCGGACCGGGGGGTCACATTCAGTAATGCGGTGAGAGTCTTCAGATTGTCGATCCTGGTCCAGTCCTTCGGGCCAATGATAATCTCGCGCACAATCCCCTGCTGATCGATGATGAAGGTTTCGGGCACTCCGAGCCGTTTATAGGGCTTGTCCGTGATACCCCACGAATCGATGAGGACCGGGAAGGTCAGATTCAGGCTTTTGACGAAGGGGGGAATATCCTTCGTCGTTGTCACCCGATCGATGCTCACGGCCAGCACAACCAACCCGTCCTTCTCAAAGTTCTTGTTCAGCACTTCCATTGAGGGCATTTCTTCCCGGCAGGGTGCGCACCAGGTCGCCCAGAAGTTTAGAAAGACCACTTTCCCGCGAAAGTCTGAGAGCCGATGAGGTTTGTCGTTTAGATCGGTCAGAGCGAAATCCGGTGCCGCCTTGCCGACGGCCAGAGGTTCGTACTTCGAGCTCTGCAACCAGACGATGGCAAACGTCACCACCAGCACAACGGCGCCGGCGACCAGGATGAACAGACGCGAACCGCCCTTCGGCCGCTCC
>CAZXNN010000301.1:0-4441 GCA_964641915.1 uncultured Nitrospira sp.
GGGTCGCGGGGTGACTTACGGCGGCGCAAATCCGGACCCCTGCGAGCGCAGGATCGGGCATGCGCTCGGCGCCGGGTTCGGTTTGTCGCGGCAAGGGAAGTGTGATCCAGAAGGTGCTGCCTTCCCCGATCCGGCTATGGACCCCGATGGCGCCGCCCATCAATTCGCTGAGCTGTTTGCAAATACTGAGTCCCAGGCCGGTGCCGCCATGGACTCTGGTCGAGGACCCATCTACTTGAGAAAACGATTGGAAGAGTCGTGCCTGGCCTTCGGGGCTGATGCCGGTCCCTGTGTCGGTGACAGCCATGCGGAAGATGACCGGTCCGGCTTCTCGCGATGCCGGTGCGTCGAGCGTGACGTGTACGCGTACTTCCCCTTGCTGGGTGAATTTGATGGCGTTCCCGAGGAGATTGGTCAGGATCTGGCGGATGCGAACGGGATCGCCGATCACTGCAGTCGGGGCCGATGGATCATACTCCGCCAGCAGCTGGAGACCTTTTCGCTGCGCGCGTTCGGCCAACTGTTCCGCCGTGCGTTCAATCAGATCGCGGAGGTCGAGGGCGGCCGGCTGGATTTCCAGCTTCCCGGCTTCGATCTTCGAAAAGTCGAGAATATCGTTAATGAGGGCCAGCAAGGTGTCGCCGGAGTTATGAATGGTCTCCACATAGTGGCGTTGTGTGTCGGACAGGGACGTGCGTGCAAGGATCTCGGTCATTCCGATCACGCCGTTCATCGGGGTTCGGATTTCATGGCTCATGTTGGCGAGGAATTCCGCTTTCGCTTTGGTCCCGTCTTCCGCCGCGAGTTTGGCGATGGCCAGAGCTTCTTCGGCTTCGCGGCGGCGAGCGGCCTCCAGCACCAGCGTCATGAAGTTTCCCAAGGCTTGCGCAAACTGCTGTTCGTCAGCGGCCCATTCTCTTGCAGGCCCCACATGTTCGATTGTGACCACTCCCGCCAAGCCTGCCTTGGTATGAAACGGGGCATCCAGCCGTGAACTGATGCCGTGCCGCGCGAGGAGGTCGGAGGCGAACTCGTGGAATGGTGGATCCTGCTGTGCCTGTGCAGCCGCGAGGATCTGCCCGCGCTGGAGCTGCTCGAAATACTCAGGATAGCGTGAAAGAGACAGGGTGCGTTCCGGTCCATGCTGCTCCCTGGACCGTTCGTACCGGTCGAGGCAGTAGAGGAGGCGGCGGTCCGCTTCAAAAATCCACACACTGGTCCGTTCTACTCCGAGGGCCTGGGCGGCCGTCGCGGTGACCAGTTGGGCCGCCTCAGCCAGCGAGCCTTCAAAGACCGTTCGGTCTTTGACGAGCGTCAGCGTCGCACTCTGCTGATGCCGCAGCCGTTCTTCTTTCGTCTCCAGCGATTGGTTCTCGGCTTGCAGCACCGTGGCCCGCTTCTCGGCCTCGTGCTTCGCCTCGACGGCTCCGACGAGCTCCATCTGCGCGCGCACGCGCGCTTCGGCGGCCCGGCTGTTGGTGAGGGCGACGGCGATGTGATCGGCCAACCGCCGGGCTGAGACGACATCGTCCGCGGCAGGGGTCTTCCCCTTCCGATACGCCAGCACCAGTACGCCGGTGACGACTGAGTCTGCGAAGATCGGAAAGACCGCGAAGCGTGTGAGCTGGAGCGCAGCCAGTGCCGTCAGATAGTCGGGCAAGGCGGTGGACTCCAGCATGGCGTGGTGTGGATGAGTCTGGAGAAACCACAGGTCCGCCTCGGAAAGCTGGCAAGCGGTTTCTGAAAACTCAGTTTCCGACTTGGAGTTCATATGCCGAACGGACATTCTGGTCAATCCTGGGCGACTAGGTTCCACCAGGGCCATGCCCACGGCGTCGCAGGCGATGGTTTCGGAGATACAGGACTGCACGAGCTGGACCATTCTTCCCGGTTCATCGCTTGAGATGATGGCGTGGCTGATGGCCGAGAGCGTTTCCAACATGTGAAACTGTTGGCTCAGTTGGCCGGTCATTCGATTGAACGAAGCGGCCAGGTCTTGAAATTCGTCCCGGCTGGTGACGGTGACGCGAGTCGTAAAGTCTCCGCCGGCAAGGCGCGCCGTGCCTTCCTGTAAGAGCGTCACCGGGTGCAGACTCCGGCGGATGTGCGAGAGGCTGAGCAGCACCACGAGACTCAAGGCTGAGGCGATGACCAGAAGAAAGGTGTGCCGGAACTGATCGACTGGAGCTAGCGCCGATTCTTTGGGTTGGCTCAGCGCAATGATCCAAGGGTCTGCAAGAAAGTGGTATCGCAGAGGGATAGGCCACGCGGCCGTAATGTACTCAGTGCCGCCACTTTGCCATACAAATGCTTCTGTCGTTGGAGCGGCAAGGCTCGATTGTCTGAGACTGGGAGTGTCGATTCGATCCTGAAAGGTCGAGTAGAGGGTCTGGTGCTCTTGTACTTCAATGCTGAGGTCGGTATCGGGAGGAAGGGAGTCCTTCCCTTGCATCTGCCAGAGCTGGGTGTCGTCAATCTGCCCCAGGAGGAGGCCTGCCTCCAGCCTGTCCGGGAAGATGGCGCGAATCAAGGTGATTCGTATCGACTGGCCCGGTGTGGACCGAAGCTCCAAGAGGGTGTTCCCCATCTGAAGGTGTTGACGCTGTTTCTCGGTTTGAAGATGTTGAGCAGACGTGTTGAACGCGAGCAGCGTGAGCTCATTGAATCGACGAGACTGATCCTTCGCTGAAGCGGTGATGGTTACGTCTCGGGTGGCGGGTTCCTCTGAGCGGAGTTCGGTGGCAATGCGATCAAGATCGGCTTGAAGAGTCAGGAGGGCGTTGTAGAGAACCATCCCCTGGGCTTTGCTCTGCTGTTTTAGGCGGGACGAAGTTTGCAGAATCAGCTGGTCCGTGACTTGGCGATAGGACATCCATCCAAGGATTGATGTGGGGACGAGGGCGCAGAGGACAAATAGCCCCAACATGCGGCGTGCGATACGACTGTGGAGGAGTGATGAAGATAGCCAGGGCTGCATGATTCCAACGAGCTAGAAATTGGCTGCCAAGCCGTAAAATCCGCCATCATTGGCCCGAATGACATCGTCGTGACTCTTTTTTGCGGTCAGGGGTGCGACTGTGTCGCCGTCTCGGCCCATGCTGTAGATGTCAAAATCTGAGTTTATCGGGTGTAGAAAGTGGTCCTTTCTTGGCTTGCCGCTGCCACAGGTCGAACCGCCGCCTCCTCCTCCGCTCCCTCCTCCGCCTCCACTTCCTCCGCCTCCGCTCCCGCTGCTTCCCCCTTTTGCCACGAGGTGGATGAGGTGTTGGCCACGGGCAGACTCGACTGTGAGGTAGACGGGTGCCTCGTGGGTTGTGGAAGGGCCGGTGACCGGAACGATTCGTCCGTCAGATCCGTGGTCTGGAAGGTGGGGTTGGTTGCGAAGGCCAATGGTGACGGGGTCGCAATTGATCCGAGTGTACTGATAGGGATTCCCCCAGGGATCCAGCAATGTACTGCGGCCAATTTGCGCCAGGGTGTCGGGGTATAGTTCACTCGAAAGGGCAAACCCTTGAAGCTCTTTGGCCAGGCCGTGCAGTTCAGCAACCGTTCTCGCAACCCTGGCTTTATAGAGAAAGTCGGTATAGGTCGGCCCGGCCAGGGAAGCCAGAATACCGGTGATCGCAACCGCAATCATCAGCTCGATCAACGTAAAGCCGGTGGCGGTGCCCCATACACCGGTCGTCGGTGGAGAGCCTGTCTGATTTGGGCTCTGACGAGTCTTGTGAAGGCTGCGGTCCAAGTGTCTATCCCTTATGAGTTGTGAACCAGTCGAGCGAGTCTTTCAGGCTCGCCAGATCCTGTTCGGTCTGTTGCACGAGGGTCGAGAGGGTCGGGTTGTGCTCACGGGCCACCGCTTCTCTGAGCCGTTCGACGTCGAGCGCCAGGGTTGCCTGCGCTTGCTTGCTTGTGCTGATTCTGGCCTGGAGCTGTGCCGTCATCCGATTGAAGAGGTCTGCCTCCGGCGTCAGGTAGTCGTGTTGACGGAGGGTCGCTCTGATGGACAGGTTGCCTTCGCCGATCTCCCGGTAGAGCTGCTTGAATCGATAGAGGGGGCCGGCGATGCGATGCATCATCTGCAGGGAGTGCAGGCAATGGATGGTCAGTACTAGCAGGGCCCCCAGGGCCCAAGGCCAGTAACGGGCGTGCAAATTGAGCAATTCCGTTGCGACGGTGGCTCGCTCTTGCCAGGAGAGCCCAGGGTTGTCGAGGCCTTGCATGAGGGGTCTGAACACGGGGATGGCTAACAGCAGCCCGATCATCAGGGTATAGAAAAGCACGAGGCTGAGCATGCGAGCCTGAAGCGGATGCACGAAGGCCAGCCGTCGTCTCTGTGTGCGAGGGATCTGTGGCCCGGGCTGGTGATAGCGCGAGGGCGGATGAGCTGTCGAAGAAGCGGGTGGCGTCTCATTGAGCGGAGCCGGGTTGCTCGTGACGGGAA
>CAZXNN010000302.1:0-4429 GCA_964641915.1 uncultured Nitrospira sp.
TCTTTTTGGACTCATAAGCCCTTGGTCGGGAGTTCAACTCTCCCCCCAGCCACCATTTCAAAGCCGTGCAGCCACGGCGCTTGCGTGTGATGACCCCAAATGCCCCTTTGAACCATTTTGGCTTCGCGTGACCGTTGCGGGGCAGACAAAGTCAATCTCCGTTCCAAATCACTCGCATGAGGGAGATGAGTTGCGATGCTCGCTCACGATTTCTCCCATAAGGCCTTTGGAGTCGTAGTGTTTGGGGTCTATGTCGAGCGCGGTACGAAGTAGACTTAGCGCTGTCGCCTTGTCACCCGCGACATGTGTCGCCCATCCCAAGAAGAACCAAGCATCCGGATCTCTTGGTTGCCGCCGTATTGCTTCTCGGGCAAACGTTATGGCGTCTTCCGTCTGGCCCATGTGAAGGTGGCAGAAGGAAGCGCAGCAGCAGGCGCGAGATGAGGCGGGCCAGCGCGACATGACCCATTCGGCCATGGGAAGAGCAATCGCATATTGGACTCCGAGCGCCACATGCCACGCCGCATGCTCCGCAGTCATGATTGGGCCGCGCACACCGCTGTCATACTTGGCGTACTCCTCGCAGGCTTCGTCGAATCGACCCTCGTATGCAAATATGGCGACCATCTCATCGCTCAAGTCGTGGTTGTCCGGATAGGCTGCGCGTAGCTCCTTCAAGCCCTGTGTTGCCTCGTCCTTGAAGCCGTAGGAAAATAGCATGCCGAGGGCTCCCGCGTGTGCAGCCAAAGACTTTTTGGATCGATCCAAGAGTTCGGACTTCTCGACGGCTTTCAGATCGAGATCGGCCAGACGCTGCGCAATCTGCTCTCGGGCTTTCTTGTCGCAGTTGACCGCGGTTCTATAGGCGGCTATTGCCTGGGTCTTGTCATCGCATTGGAGTGCAAATGAATACCAGGCGGCTGCGGAGTCGGGCTCGTCCTTGAGGCGCGCCTCTATTTCTCTACGCTCCTCAGCCCGCCGTTCCGCGTCCGACAACTCATTGCTGCCCTGATCGACTTTGTCGGTGGTGCCCATCTGGCTGATACGACTCGATATCACATCCGAATGCCCGACGTCGTGAGAATTGTTTTGATACGAGGTCTCTACATGGGCATCAATCGAAACGAAAGGATTGCCTAAACATGGCCGAATCTAGGAGTGGAAGCGGACGATCGCGGTTTCCGGGGCCAACCCAGTCGCCAATGACGTCCGTGCAAACGGAGTTGATTGGCATGCTGCTAGCGTTCTCCCTTGCAGCCATTTCCTGTCACGCCGAATCACTCCCGTCATTCACGAACGCCCCCTACATCCACCCAAAGATCGTTGAGAACTTGGTCAGCATGATCTCGGACAGCGGCGATCAGCGGGTTGCGATGGATATCGACGGTTCGCAGGATTGTAACCTGCTCTTTTCCGAGAGCGAACCGTACTACACGAATTCGCCGTGTCCTGGCGGCGGGTACGAGGAGCGCAGGAACGGACAGTATCTCGCCTTTGACTATCGCTATGTCGGCCGAACCTCATCAGGCGTCAACATCGTGCGAACGAGTTCAAACGATGGGGGGTCGGGGTGCTGGCACCACATTCTATTCATGGTAATTGAAACCGACTACGGACTCCATATGGATTTGGACAAGAGTGTGGCAACGTTGACTAGGCCTCGTCGTCTCTTGAAGAAACTGGGGACCTACTTCCTCGGCGACCGATGGAAGGGCATGCTGAAGGTCGAGGGCGACAAGGTGTACATCGGCAAGGATCATGGTTGGTTCACTGAAAACCCCGACATGGGGGATATCGTCGAGCGCACAAACGACTGGGCGACAATCCTGACAGTGGACTTGGCGCAGCCAAAATAGTTGCCGCAACTGACTGTATACTGATCGGCACTTCATGCTCCGTACCTATTTATTCTCTCACAACATCAAACGATGCCGCAGACACGTTCGTGAATGACGGGACTGGCGACTCGGCGTGACAGGTGAGCTTCATGATGGCGAAAGCCAGGAACAGAACGGGGGTCTCCTTCTTCATTCTTAGGGAGACCTTCTAGGATCTTGTGGTCAGGAAGTGCCGTACGATTCCCAGATGACCGTTCTTGGTCGCCCAATCTACTGGGGTCTGGCTGCTAATATCGCAGGTATTGGCTGATGCACCCCTCATCAGCAGGTGTATAACGCTCGCGTCGCTTCCTGATGCTGCAGCATGATGTAACGGCGTCATATTCCACAGATTCTTCACATCAATATTGGAACCCGCGTCTAGCAACATGTCGATGGCCTTGATATTGCAGAACTCAGCAGCGATGTGAAGAGGAGTTATCCAATTCATCCCCTTCGCGTCGCAGGGCGCACCATGTGACAACAACACACGAACAGCATCCAAATGCCCGTGCTTTACAGCGAGATGGAGGGGGGTGTTCTCGCAATAGTCCATTGCGGCAACATTGGCACCCGCCTCAACTAGCAGAGTCGAGACTATTGCATCGCCGGCATCTGCGGCTACATGAAGTGGCGATTGCCCTGACTCAGGGGCACGCTCATTGACATCGGCACCAGCAGCGATAAGCCATTGGACTTTTGTGCTATCACCCTCCGAAACTGCCTTGTGAAGATAGAGTCGATAGTAATTCTCGGAAGGAGAGTATGGCTGAAGGGAAAGCAGGTATTCTCGAACCTCGGACTCTTGAGCGAGGGTGATCGGCAACTCATCTGCCGGGGTACGTGCTTGGATGTCTGAGCCCGCAACAACGAGCTTCTTGACGGCAGACAGAATCCCAAGGTGTGCAGCTCTGTGCAGTGGTGTCATGCCGTTTGCGTCCCTGAAGTCAATTTGAGCGCCTTCCTTTCGCAGAACTGCCGAAGCGGAATTCTGGCAGGCCAAGGTGGAGAGTTGAAGGGGTGTCAACTCTCCAACCATGATTGTTGCCCCTTGGGTGCTCGGCCCGACGTCAAAATAGGTACACTCTACTTCAATCACTCTGGGGCCAAAGTTTGCGACTTCTCGCCACGAGAAATCCGGATTTGTCTGGGATTCGAGTTCTGCCCCAGTCTGTACAAGTGTTCGGATAGTGTCAGCGTCGCCGCAAAGTGCTGCCAAGTGCAGAGGGGTCAATTCACCATTGAGCACCGAGTACAAGCTCGTGTCATGACGTGAGAGTGGGCGACTTCCAAGGGATGTCTTCCCCGATGTCCGCAAATTATTTTTTGCACCAGAAGCAAGAAGTTGCTCAACCACGAAATGATGGCCTCCGCTTGCGGCACAGTGGAGAGGGGTTTCGTGGCTGGTGCGAGTGAGAACGTTTGGGTCTGCACCCGCCGCGAGGAGTATCTTGACCGTAGATAGCAAGCCCATCCCCGCCGCGTCGTGTAGAAGCGTATGTCCGAATGGCATCGGGAAATTGATGTTGGCACCGTGTTCGAGGAGGATGGTGACAACATCGGCATGTCCTCGAATTGCCGCAAGATTGAGAGGTGTATGGGTATCTACAAACACATCAGAGAAATAGGAATCGCCTTTTCGGAATTCATCGCCCTCTGGGCTCAATACGTGAGCCATGGCATCGACGTCCGAACCATTTGCGAGTAGCAACCTTGTTACTTCTGTGTGCCCACAACCTGCGGCCAAGTGGAGGGGGGTGTATCGCTCCCAATGGGTCACAGCATCCACAGAGGCGCCAGCGGTCAGCAATACTTCTACGGTGGCCAGACTTCCTGCAAAAGATGCCAAGTGGAGGGCCGTTGCATGGATTTCTCCTTTGTTCTCGACATCAGATTGAGAGGCAATAAGCAGCGAGCAAACGTCCGACAGGCCCGTTCTTGCTGCTATCTGCAGCGGCGTCATCCGGCGACCTTCAAACGACACGGGCTCATTGACGTTTGCCCCACTGAGTATGTGCTGCCTTACCAGTTCAAGATCATCGCTGAGGACTACACTTGCGAAAGACTCCATGGCTCAGACTCGGCGCGCAAGAAAGAGGCAGACGTGCGTATTCAATATACTCCGAAAGCATCGTCCACAATGTGACACAGTTGTCGTGCCACAAATGGTTTTCTGGCCGCAGCGCATATCAAGACTCCTGATCATTTTTGGAATTCAAGCCAATCGCAGCAAACCAATCGGAGTTATCGCTGCATTCGCCCAGACAACAGGCTCAATGTCTCAATATTCAACGGTGGATTCCGAGACAATTGATGCGAACTTGAAACACAACCCGCAGGAGCCCGTCCTTCAACTCGCGTGGCCATTTGCGTGGCATCCAGAGGCCATTTCGGCGCGTATTGCTGCATTTTTGCGCAGTCTCTTGCAGTCGCACAACCCGCTGGTGTTGAGGCAAATGGCCTGAAATCAAGGTGTTGCGGCGAGGCGTCTGGCTAAACTCATAAGCCCTTGGTCGGGAGTTCAACTCTCCCCCCAGCCACCACCCTTCGCA
>CAZXNN010000303.1:0-4427 GCA_964641915.1 uncultured Nitrospira sp.
AAGACGCAGTGCGAAACGAGCGTGATAACCGGTGATTGTGGTCGATGCGTCGGCGATTCTCGAAGTGCTCTTGTGCACTTCAACCGCTGCTCCCGTGCTGGCCCGTCTCAGTGTTCCAGGTGAGACACTCCACGCGCCCCATCTTCTCGACCTGGAAGTGCTCCAGGTGCTGCGCCGCTATGTTGCCATGGGCGATCTCACAGCCGAGCGGGCCCATCAAGCGGTCACAGACTACCTCGACTTTCCCATCGTGCGATACACACACGAGGTTCTGGCCTTCAGAATTTGGCAGCTTCGGGACAATTTGACCGCCTATGATGGTGCCTATGTCGCGTTGGCCGAAGCGTTGGCGGCTCCGGTCGTGACACGTGATCGGAGAATGGCGGCGGCTCGAGGACACCACGCCACCATTGAACTGCTCTAACCCGCATGAGTCATGAGCGATTCTACTGCAACCGCCGCTTCACCAGAGGCACGACCTGAGAAGGTCTGATTACTTCTGTATTTTGGGCCAGTAACCTATCAAAACACTGGAGAGTTGATTGGCCTGCGGTCGAAACTCTGAATAAGTCAGACCTTCTATAAGTATGTTCATCACAAACCGGCATGAATAATTTGGTCAGAGCGCCAGGGGGACGAAAATGAAATCGCTCAGGCTTTCATGGCCTGCCATGTGAATCGGGTCGTAGGTGGGAATCTGTTCGGCGTTGAGCTTCTGCGACGTACTCACCACGCGGGTGCGGACGGCATAAAAGAGCCGTTCGGCTTCGAGAGCCGTGGCGTTTTCTTCCGATACCCCCAAGAAAGCTTCGGCAACCACAGAGTGGCCGCTGCCGCTGGCGTCGAGGACTGGCTTCACGCCACGATGCGTCACTGCGGCGAATGCACGATTGCAGCAGCAGCCTCCATGAATCATACGGGTTTGGCTGTAGGGCCGCTTCGGTGGCACGAACGTCTCATCCGACCTGCCGCCACAACCTTCGAAGGAACGTAGATTGCCCATCGGTGCGTGTGCTCGGGTGCTGGCTCAGGAAAAGTACAAGGTCTCTCTTTTCTGCTCCATGATCTATACCGAGGCGGAATACTACGTGTGCGTTATCGTCCCAACTGCAATTGTTTCTTGAGTAAACCCTGTGACCTAATCTCAAGATCCGCCTTAATCGTGAGAATGGCCTGTTTGGATTCACCCGGTCCTGTCAGTATTCGGGAACTCAGGTGTTCTGGACGAGTCACCACTGTGCCGGCCGGTCCACTTCCTTCGGCTGTCCCGGCGCGCGACTGGTTGGCGAGATCCATTGCCGGCTGTGTTATAGGAGGAGCAATAGAGGGCACGGATGTTTCCGGTGACGGGATGACAGGTGTTCTGGCCTGGGCTACCGTTCCGGATGGGCGCAGTGCGAGCTTTCCGATGCCTCGTTCCGTAACGGGCTCCTCTGCGGCAGGATTATCGGACTGCGAATCTTGCTCCACCTTGTCAGGTGGGTCCGCCAAACCGGTTGGTTCATTCGACGATTCCGGTGATCCGATATCTTGCGGTCGCCTGGGGTTATCGAGTCCGCGCGGCCGTATTAAGACGGAGGGTGCAGAGCTCGCTGCAGCCTGTTCGCGGATCCGCGAGGAGAAGGGGTGCCCGAGCGAAGCGGAGATGGTGACCTGATCAGCAAGCACCTGCGCGTTCGCGCGCAGACGGACAGTCGCGCTCGCCTGGCCCTTCGGAATGACGATCTTGTCGGGAACGGCGACGGTAGTTGGGGCGGAACTCGCGAGGTAGATCACAATGCCGCGCTTCGGCGCCGGACCTTCCAGAGTCACGGTCGCGGCGGTGCCGCCGCCGGTTGGAATCGTCTCGGGGTTCAACGTCACTCCGGCTATTAGATTGGGGGCAATTTCAAAATTGAACCTGGCTTCGGATTGCGCGGGAATGGGAACAACCGTCGGACTCACGGTCAGGTGCAGTTCGTAGCGGGCCGGCGGGAGGCTATGAAAGGTGATTTGGGAATAGGAGGTCGAGTCGAGCCAGCTGCTTTCGCATGGAGGATCGGCGTAGGAGCAGGGATTGTCGACGCGCGTCGGCGTCGGCCCGATAAATCCGGACCGAATGTGCGTCCAATCGTTGAGTTCCCAGCGATACTGAAGATGTGGGGTCAGGTCCGGCGCGGTTCCGCTCGCCCGCCAGCTGATCTGAAGCGGAGCACCTTCGGGAACTGCGTTCTGAGCACCCGTCCGGAACTCCACACGATAGCCTCTCGGATCATGCGAGAGTTCTCTGCATAGGATATGGAGGTGATCGACAAACAGTCCGGCCCGGCCCTCGAATGCGACGCCGACCGGCACCCATTGATCCTGGGCGCCTCCGGTTCCCCGGATGGGCTGATAGCAAAGATCCTGGAGTCCCGGTACCTTCCATGGCTCGGGATCTCCGTAAATCCCAATCCGGCGGATTCCTTTAATGGCAGCCGGCCGATACTCGGTGCGGATCTTGAGGGTTGTACAGTCTATTTTCAATGACGCCACCACGGTTGTGCCGCTGAAGCGGTCAGTGGTGCCGTCGATCCCGACGAGCGCTGTGCCTACGGGACACACCTTGCTGAAGGGTTTTCCCCCGTTCCCGCCGGCCCGCGCGGTCTCATACACCCCGCCGACCCAGATCCCGGAGACCGGGTCGATCTTCACACACAAGCCGGCGATCTGATCGACAAAGGAGCCTGATCGTCCTGCGATGCCAACCAGTACTGCGGAGGCCCCACAGTCGAACCGAAACGGAGCTCCGCCGTCTCCGCCAATGCCGTCTGACGGGGCCAAGGTTGCCAGTGAGTATGGGACGGTGGTACCGATGCCGATGATGCTCTGAAGCAGGATGAGCCAAAGGCTGAATCCGAGACGGGCAAATCTCATAGGGACTCCTTACCTGAAGGTAGACAGTGCCGAATACTGGCCAAGCGGTTGACCTGTCTCATCGCGTCCCCTCGCGTGGGTCCGCCAAGGTCGATATCCAATTCAGCACACGCAGCGGTACCTCCCACCGGTCAGGGGGCCGCCTTTGACTCTGTTGGAGTCGAGTCTTCCTGTTCGATGCCACGTCGGATGATCTCGCCTGAGAAAGCTTTCGGTGCGAGGGCCGGCTTGCTCAGCGCCTTCGGCGGCAATGGCTGAGGATTCAGGGCGGAGCTATGTTCCGGAGACGGACTCTGCATGGCTCCCGGGATCGGGATCGGCGGTGCGACGACGGTCTTGTCGCCCAACGGTGCAGGTGGAGCGGTGGCTGCTGCGGCATTCGGTGACTGCAGCATCGGACGAATTTCCGAGCTTGCCGGAGGGGTAGCAACGATCTTGTCCTTGCCTGTACGCAAATCTCGTTCGGTTAGAGGCGCGATGGTGGGCACGATTGGATGTGTACAGGTGCCTGTGAGCACCGTGGTGGAACAGGTTCGCAACTCCCACCCCCCTGTCCCTGCAACAGGCGGTGGAAGTTGGACGGTTAGTCTGTAGTCCGGCGCGGCGTGACGGGGAAGCGAGCCGAGTCTTATCCATGCAGCTCCCTCCGCTCGTTGCGGTCTGGCTTCAACGTTAAAGTTCAAATAGGGGCCGAATGCTCCCTGTTGATCCGGCCCGAGCCAGGTCACGGTTGCTTTGCCGCCAAACCGCATCGTCGCCGTTGCGTTCACGGGCGGGCCCGGAGGTTTTGGAAGTGCGGCATTGGCCCGGGCAGTTTGAAACGCTTGTGCTGCATTATCCACAAAGCGCGAGAGCGGAACAGGAGAGTGAATCAGGACGCCGGGATCCGCTCCTTTTGCCGACACCAGCGGATTCTGACATTGGACTCCGGTGACCCAAGGATCGGCAGGGCAGATTGCCGTCGTCCTCAATTCCGCGCCGCTATAAAAGAAGCGTTCACTCATCTGCTGATTGGTGGCGTAGGTGAGCTGGCCGCTGATCGGAGCGCCATTGCATGTACCGGCGATGGTGTAGCGGACGGTTCCATCCGGTCCGAGCTGGGCCGTGACTTGAGTGAATCCGCAATTTCTCGGGATGACCGGGGCGTTCCCGACCATCGCGTAGCCCTCGCCCCACATCGCGAGCGAGAGAATCGCGCTGGTGAATCCGGCTGCACGACACAGGGTATTTCTCATGATGACCTCTTTCGATAAAGGTAAACAGGCTTGATTCGGCCGCTCACCGAGTCTGCCCTAGTTCCGATATGGTTGTCCGCTAGAAACAGCCGAGTCCCTTCACCACAACCGGTTTCTTTGCTTTTTCCCGTGCGCTCCATCGCGTCGACCGGAAACACCTAGGCCTCCATCGCGTCCTTGCCGTCGGCGAATTTATAGTCGCACCATGCGGCACCGCCTTCTTTGCAGCGTTCGGCACGCCTTTCAGCATTTCGACGACCTGCTTGACTTCGGCAGTGGTCAACAGCAAGCAAGGGG
>CAZXNN010000304.1:0-4412 GCA_964641915.1 uncultured Nitrospira sp.
CTACTGGTTCGTCGCCATATCGAGCGGCCTTGGCGATGTCCAGCTGGGCGATCTACCTGCTTTGCCGCGTCAGTTCGCTACCGTGGCAGACCTGCTAGAGCCGATTCCGGAGACCTCGGACCAGTTCAGGCATTTTTCCTACCTGGATGCCAAGGAGATCCGCGACAAAGCGGCCGGCAAGGGCTTCCGCCAGCAGATCATCGATGCATCAGCGATCAGCGTGGGGACCATCGGCAAGCACTACCAGAAAGCCCGTAGCACTGAGCCCAGGCTGAAAGGTGTTGACGGGATGAGCCGGTTGTTCACGGTCAGGGAGCACTGCCGACTGAAAGGAATACCCGAGTCGCTTCTTGCTGACACGGGCGCTACGATCGGGCACGAAGCCGCTGGCCAGAGTATTCTCTGGCACCACGCGACCAGCATTGGTCGACGAATCGGCTTGGCTCTCTCGGCCTTGCCGCTAAACCCGGGGCAGCTCGACCAGGCTGCCTAATCCATCACCCCCATTACCATCGGTATGGGGGTTTTTCATGCGCGGTTGATTGCTCCGGACCACCGCTTGATAATACTGAAACTCAACTTATATCAGGGACGTACATGAATCATCTCCCCCCACCCGAAAGCTCCAAGGACAACCTGGTCAACGAGGTCATCAAGGACTTTGCCTGGCGACGCCGCTGGCGTCTGCTGACTTGGATTACCGTCGGAATATTCACGACCATCGCGCTTTTCCGGATGCTACTGCCCCATGGCTTGCCCATGTGGCAAGACCATATCGCCGTGGTCGATGTCCGGGGTGAGATTGCGGACAGCACTCTCGCATCCGCTGACAAGATCATCCCGGTGCTGCAGGACGCCTTTGAAAATGATCGAGTGAAAACAGTGATCCTGGACATCAACAGCCCGGGCGGCTCGCCCACCGAGGCTGACCGGATAGCGTCCGAGATCGACCGACTGAAGAAACTCCACCCCAAGCCGATCGTCGCTGTGATCAACGCCCTCGGCGCCAGTGCGGCCTATATGATCGCCATTCATGCGGACAAGATTGTCTCCGGCCGCTATTCCTTCGTGGGTTCGATCGGGGTCATCATGACCGGCTGGGACCTGCACAAACTGGCTGACCGCATGGACGTGGCCCAGCATGTTTACGCCTCCGGGCCATACAAGGACATGATGAATCCGCTCCGACAACCCCGGCCGGATGAACAGGTGGTTCTACAGCAGCTGGTCCAATCCGCGGCCAAGACTTTTACCGCTGATGTCGTGCAACACCGGGGGAAAAAGCTGAAGCGGCTCGATATCTTCACGGGACAGGTTTGGAATGGTCTTGAAGCCAAAGATCTTGGTCTCGTTGACGAGATTGGCACCATCGAAACGGTTCAGGAAGGCTACAAGTTGAAGGTACGGCGTCTCGGGCCTGCAACCCAGACAATGCTGGCCTCCAGCTGGCTACATGAGATCGGCGCCGGCATCGGTGACTCTCTCCTCAAGTCCGTGCAGCCTGAGCTACGCTACGGTAAGTGATCCGCAGCGCCACTTGATCCGAAGGTGATGGGGGCCATCACTCCTTGTGTGCCCCTCTTCCTTGTAGAGCCCTGATCCCTAATTTCAGGCATCCCGCCCTGATATAGCCAGGCAGTCCGTCAAGGTCAGCCAAGTAATAGGGTGTTGTCCTGTCTCTGGACGAACGGGCGTGCCGGACAACTTGGTCAAGTGGAGCATCGCCTCTACCTAACCAGACAAGCGCGGATAAGTCAGAGAGGGCCTCTGGTGTGAGGCCTTTTAGGTAATCTAGAAGTAGCCTGTATGAGGTTGGGGCTCCCTCCAGGAACGGCTCATCCCCGTCTACCAATGATGGCTTGATGTCGCTTTTCCATTTTGGCTTCATGCCACGCTTGTTTACAGCCCACCCATCTGCAAGCGTGACAATCCATTCAATCTGATCAATCCGGAGCGCTTTCAGCGGCATTGTGAGTCCTCCACTACCTCAGATAGAGCAAAGTATCTATCTTTCAAAAGGCTACGAAAGTCTTTTCATAAAGTGCAATATCATGCTGATCTACGGTCATCCCTGACGACCAATCATCACTTCCCTTTAGACCATTGACCAGGAGCCCCTAATGTCTCACACCTACACCACATGGAAAACGCTTAAAACCGAATTGCACCAGGCACATGGAATGACTTTCACCATTGAAATTCAGGAAATCGAACTGGGTTTTGCGGGCAATCATGACTCAGAAATCAAGGGCGTCGTTAAGCGCACTGGCCAAGGTGCCTACTCCTGCGACATTACCGGTCTTGCCGTTGCGGACCTGCGTGCGAAAGGCCAAGATCCGGTAGACTTCCTGCTCAAGCTGATCAAGGAAGATATCGATCTCAAGAAGGATCCCGCCCTTCTGCAACCGTGAGTCGACGCCAATAAAAGAAACACCCAGGCCGATTGGCGCTGGGTGTCTGGTTGGGTTGTAGCGGATTCGATCAGAAGCTCATAGCGTCGATCTCATCCGCGAGCGAAATGAATCCATCGGTATCGTCACCCATCAAGTCGGCGAGCAACCGGCGTGTTTCCACCCGGTGACCTGCGTTTCTGAAGTGACGATTACTGATGCAAGCGGGACACCTGATGAACGTGAATACATGATTGCCAGCAAATTGCCAACCATCCGACTCAAGCGCACCACGATAGGTAGCATCAAGCGCCCCGGTAAAGGCATCACAAAGCTCATCCGACAGCAATCCACTCTCATAGACTGCATCGGAAAGTAAGTGATCCGTGTCCCAAGGCTCACCACAGGTCGGGCAGTTGATATCCATAGGTCCTCTCAAGGTCATTGAAGTTGCCCTTTGAAAACCTACGATCACTGGGTAGCGACCGCATTAAGCACCCGACAAACCTGAAACTGCTGCCTGTAGGTGCCGCATCATGCACGCATGAAGAATCCCCAACTTAGGGTTCTGGCCATGCGGTGCCCCAGGCGGGATACTAAACCAAGCTGAGTTATAGGGCAGATCCAGCATCTGCTTGAGATCGAACTTGGTATCGAAGCTCAAACCGGCTGCTCGAAACGCCTCTGCATTCAGATCGCGCCGAATCGCAAACTCGGAACGATGCAAATCCAGTATCTTCCGACTGGTTCCATAGGCGACCTTGACACAGAACTCACCCCCATCATCAAAGACGGTCAGGATCAATGCCGGTCTTGGCTTTGCCTTGGGACTGATACGGTCGGGGAAATGGCACCAGACAATATTGCCGGCTGTCGGCTCTGGCCACCAGACTACTTTGTCCATTTCGCTCCCTCCCTGACTATCAGGCTTGAGCGAACAGATTTTCGCTGGCCCTGCGGCACCAAGGCACGGATTTGATCGATCTGGCGCTTGGTCAGGGCCCTGACTCGCGGATACTGGGTTTGACTCATAGGAAGTTTCTCCGGATGTTGAAGTTGCAACATTCGAAACCTCCTCTCATTGGCTAGTACCCCGGTCTGGGAACACGGATGACGCCGACCAATATTGACGCTTAGCCAGCCGCCAGGAGTGGCGGGTTTGAAACCGGAATGCCTGGCAGGTTTGGTACCGGAATACGCATTTGACTGCTCAGAGCAGCGATGATGTCACCTTTGCCGTTGTACGGGGGTATCCAGCCAAAGTCTGGATGTCCTGGGCCTGGCGGTCGGTGAGGGGACCGTCATCCTGCTCATAGTGCGGAAGGATCTGCTCAGCAAGCAATTTCAGTGCGTGATGGATGGTCTGTGTCTCATCCATAACCAGCAACTTTCCCATGCGTTGCACGGTTTGACGAGTGACACCACCTTGGCCATCGGTTTCTCGATAGCGAAATAGCAACTGGGGTTTGGGTGTATTTTCCATGGTGAACTATCCGCAAAAGATATCTTAAAGATATCTCTCAGCACTCCGTCCTGTCAATGAAAAAGCCCGGTGCATAGGCACCGGGCTTTAAGGGTGGAAAGGGGTTAGTCCAGCAGCACTTCGTGGGCACAAAGATCCAGATCCATCAGCTTGCGATGGGCGCTACTGGTCAGTAAGGCATTTTTAATCTTGCCCCGCTGTTCGAGGTCTGACGGAAACTTCCCCTCTTCATCGCGGATAGCAGAAGGACGGATCCGGAGCTTTCGGAAGTGCTCCTTTGCCTTTGCATCGTCCACCTCCGCCCATCTGGCACTGTAAGTGCCGTTGTAGACGTGACGTGTAGCAAACAACCGAGGTTGGGCGACTTCGCCCATTTCAGGGTAAAACATCATCTCTGAGGACTCCTGTGAGTAATTGAAGTTGCCTCGAGAAACCTACATACAGTTCGTCTTATCCCAACCTTTAAGCTGGGAGGACCGACCGATGCGCTTGCATTCTTCCCCACCAAAATGAGAAAACCCTCAAGGCGGACGCCATGA
>CAZXNN010000305.1:0-4404 GCA_964641915.1 uncultured Nitrospira sp.
AGTTTTTGTTGTGCCGCAGACCGGGCAGGCAACCAGCCTCATGGAACCACCCTTCTGTCCCGTGACGAGTGGTCACAATCGTACGCGCGTACACGCTCCTTCGGCTACCCCCCTAAAAGTACAAGGGAGTACGCACGACCGACAACGATGAGGCATACCTAGGAAACCGTCTCTGCGCCCGGCGTAACATCAGGGGCGCAACCAAGGGTACCTCACAAGGACATTTGCCCTAAATCCTACCAGGGTTGCGTTACCTGATGCAGGGTAAGGGCGTTGCCCTCGGAATCCAGAATCACGGCGAGGCGGCAGACAGGTGTGGAGAGCGGCTCGAGTTTCACACGCACGCCCTTCGCTCGAAACTGTTCGATCGCGTCATCGACGTTCTGCACTTCGAAGGCGAGGCTGCCGCCCGCATCTGCACTGGGAGCTCCTCCTTCTTTCATGTTGGTGAGGGCGAACGTCCCCCCATCAAGATCATATTCGACCCACTCGAACTCGTGCGACTCGCGGCGAGCCAGGCGAAGACCGAGGACCTCCTCATAAAACCGTCGTGCCCGAGGCATGTCCGTGACAGGATACACCGTGAAGGCGATGTGCTTGATCATGGGTGCGCTCCTGGTTGTTGTGATTGGAGATAGGTCTGCAATCCGTCGCATTCTCGTTCGCGGAAGTTCACGGCGATACGCAGGTGCTCCAGATATTGATCCAATGTTTTTCCGCCCAGATCGATCTTGCGGGAGAGAAAGAACGCTCGCACGTCCTGTTCAAGCTCAGCTGTCGCCAAACCGATAACGCCGCCACACATGCGCCGCAGGCCTTGCTTGGGGAACAGCCGGTCCATCTGATCCCAGTTTGTTTTCACAAACTCCCAGGCCAGTTCACGCCCATACACATTCCCCATCACGGCACTGACGATAAAGGGTGCGTCTTGGGTACGAATCTCACCGCTGGTCGTACGGGCGAGGGTACGTGCAAGCAGCGCCGGATCTCGAAAGGCCGCAAGCGCAAACAGATACCGCCGTTCCTCTTGCGGGGTCGCGGCACCTCGTGAGCGATCGATAAACTCGTTGTAGCACGCCTCGTCGCCGGTGTGAGCCAGGATGGCAACAAGCGCGGGGATGACATTGGGGTCAACGCATGAATGGTCTGCGCTGTAGAGTCGATACTGCTCCGCTGCCTGCGCGTGAGTAGCCCGGTCGTTGCCGAGTTTTCCCAAAGCGCCGAGGAGTTCTCCTCGCAACTGTCTCACCAGTTCGTCCTCGCCGGGCGTCGGCTGCCACGTGAGCTCTGTCACGGCAGGCATGAGACGGGCACGAACGAAGGCTTCCAGGACCGGTCGGTCGTCGGCCGCGATAATGCGGTTCAAGAACGAAAAGGAATCGAGGATGACGGCCCATACATTCTTGTCTCGCTCGCCTGTGAAGTGGCTGGTCAGCTGCAAATAGTCGGACAGTGGCGTGAGCCCCGAGACCGTCGTGGCCCAGATATCGCTGACCAGATTGAATCGCTCGCTCGGCGCAAGGTGACCGACTCCGGCCTCCAGAATTTTTTGCAGCAATGAAGACTCGTACCGCACCCGGTAGAACCCATGGCCCGCTTCATTGACGAACAGATGCTGGGCTCCTTTCGGAAGGCTCACCCGCACCTCCCGATCCGTCATGAGGAGACGACGATGCTCGGTGGTGCCGCCAACGGTGATCCGGAACGGAACAGGAATCTGCCAATGTTGTTTGCTCGATTCGGAAGACGCGAGGTAGGTAAACCGCTGCTGTGAGAGCACGAGCTCCGTCTCATTGTCCTGACGCACCGTCACGAGGGGATAGCCCGGCTGAAAAATCCAGCCGTCCATGAGTTCAGGAACCGCTTGTTTCGCAGCCTGTCCCAACGCCACCCACAAATCTTTCGTGTCCGCGTTGCCGTACGCATGGGTGCGGAGATACTTGCGCACCCCCTCGCGAAAGACCGTCGGCCCGATATGCTGTTCAAGCATGCGAAGCACGGACGCGCCTTTTTCATAGGTCAACACGTCAAACATGGCATCGGCGTCTTTGGGAGCGCGAACGGGATACTCGATCGGACGCGTGCTCAGCAGGCCGTCCACGGAGAAGGCCGCGGCTCGCGAGACACCGAACGCGTCCCAGCGTTTCCATTCCGGCTTCCACGCATCGACCGCGAGCATTTCCATGAAGGTGGCGAAGGCTTCGTTCAGCCAGAGCCCATTCCACCAAGACATGGTGAC
This sequence comes from uncultured Nitrospira sp., assembly GCA_964641915.1. Classification (GTDB taxonomy): domain Bacteria; phylum Nitrospirota; class Nitrospiria; order Nitrospirales; family Nitrospiraceae; genus Nitrospira_D. The sequence goes on from CAZXNN010000305.1 coordinate 2,240, forward strand.
GAGATCGCCGAACCACATATGGGCGTTCTCATGGGCGACGACATCGGCCACCCGCTCCCGCTCCGCATGCGTCCCGGTTTGGTCATCGACCAGCAAAGCGGTTTCCCGGAAGGTAATGGCGCCGAGGTTTTCCATCGCACCGGAGGCAAAGTCAGGGATGGCTAGGAGATCGAGCTTGTCACCGGGATAAGGAATCCCGTAGTAGTCTTCAAAGAACGCCAAGGAAGCGGCTGCGATTTCATGACCGAACCACGTGAGTGGCTGTTTCCCAGGAACGGTCCAGAGGCGCAGTGGAGTTTTTCCGACGTACATCGCCTTGGTCGCTTCGAGTTGCCCGACAATGAAGGCGACAAGATAGGTGGACATCTTCATACTGTCAGCAAACCGCATGACTCTTTTGCCGGATTGGACGGAGTCGGACAGGACGGCCGTGTTCGATACCGCCGTGAGGCTCGGATCAATCACGAGGGTCGTGGCAAAAACCGCTTTAAAGTTAGGCTCATCCCAGCAGGGGAAGGCTCGTCGTGCATCGGTCGCTTCAAACTGTGTGGCCGCCATGGTGTGAGACACGCCGGCCTGATCTTTATACGTACTGCGATAGAAGCCGCGCAGGTGGTCGTTCAACGTTCCCTGAAACACCAGCGTAAGCTGCGACTCTCCCACTGAAATTGGACGGGGGAACGTCAACCGACAGCGCTGCATGGCCTGATCAAGCTCGACCGTCGCATCAAGCCGACCGCCGACCGTCCCTTCGAGCGTCGCCGATGAAATCGTGAGATCGACCGCGTTCAGGATGATGGCGCTGGTCGATTGCGTGACCGTGACGGTGACGACGGCGAGGCCTGAAAAGGTCGCGGAATGAAGGTCCGGCTCCAACCGTAAGTCGTAGCGATGCGGCACAACGTGCCTGGGTAAGCGATAGGGATCCAGACTGCCGGAAATATCATCGATGTTCATATCTTCACCTTTCGGTCGTGTCGTCGTGAGTGCTGCAACGGCCGGATGGATGGCCGAGAGAAGGAGAGGAGCTAGTGGAAGGACCAGCAGCGCACGGGCTCGTCCAGCCAACGTCGTGAACAGATGACGCCTGCCGATGGATTCACTCATTGCTCCGGCGCATGGTGGATGTCGACTCCGTGAGGGGAACCGACGATCAATATACTCGTTCGACCAACAAACAGACCGGTTTCCACAATTCCAGGAATCTGGTTCAATGCGATTTCTAAGTTGTTCGGATGATGAATTCGCGCAACATGCACGTCCACGATCAGATTCCCTGCTTCGGTCCTGAACGGAGCTCCGTTTTTCTCCCTCAGCACCGCTCGGCTCTTGGTCAAGGATTCGATCTCACGCGCCGTGCTGCCCCACCCGAACGGAATGATTTCGATCGGAAGCGGGAACGAGCCGCCCAGCATAGGAACTTGTTTCGTATAATCCACCAACACGATGAACTGCTTAGCCGAGGCCGCGACAATCTTTTCTTTCAACAGCGCGCCGCCGCCGCCTTTGATCAGATTGAGTCCGGGATCGACCTGATCGGCTCCGTCGATCGCCACGTCAATTTCCCACCGATTGTCGGCATCGATAAGGGTAATGCCGGCCTCTTTGGCAAGCGCCGCCGTTTCGTGTGACGTCGGCACTCCACGCAGCCGCATCCCGGCACGAACTTTTTCACCGAGTGCGACGATCATATGCTTGGCCGTCGAGCCGGTACCCAGCCCGACGATCATCCCGTCGCGAACAAACTCAACGGCTTCCAATGCCGCGGCTTTCTTCAGTCTATCGAGATCTAAATGCGTGGTCATGGCGTCGGAGCGTGAGACAGAGCGGCGGCAACCGATGCCGCACCGAGTAACGCGGTCTGCTGATTCATGACGACTTTCACCGGCATGTTGCCCAGCAAACGTTTGTACCGCCCTTTGTTGATAAAGGCTTTCATGAACGTGCCATCCTGAAGTTTCTTGATCAGCTTCGGGGCCATCCCACCGGCCACATACACGCCGTCAAGCGACAGCGCTTTGAGCGCGAGATTGCCGGCCTCGGCCCCATAAATCGACGCAAACAGATCCAATGTCTGCTTGGCAATGTCGGCCTGGCCCTTCAGACCGGCCTCGGCGATTTCGGCAGCCGGGTCGCCGGCCTTGATTTTTTCTGCAAGCCACGTC
>CAZXNN010000306.1:0-4401 GCA_964641915.1 uncultured Nitrospira sp.
GTTCCTTCCTCCGCTCCGTGAACGCGGAGAAGATATTCCCCTGCTCGCAAAACATTTCCTCGCCAAGCGAGTCGAAGAAGAAAAACGCCCGCATATCGAATTCGGAAAAGAAGCCCTGGAGGTCCTGACTCGCTATCCCTGGCCGGGAAACGTCCGGGAAATGGAAAATATCATCGAACAGGCCTTTATCTGGTCGCAGAATTGCCCGCAGATTACCCAGGAACATCTGCCGACCATTATGAAAAGCGACTCGCGATCATCCTCACTCCGCGATGACACCCTCGCCGGCCGGATGTCTCTTGAAAAAGCCGTCATGGAATTCGAGCGGGAGATCATTCTCGATGCATTGAAACGCACCAACTATGTCCAGACCCATGCCGCCAATCTCTTAGGAATCAGCCGGCGCATGCTGAAATACCGGATGGATACCTTGGGAATCGGCCGGCCGGACAATGGGAACAGTCAAGAACCAGAGCCGCCTGTGCAGGAATAACACACATAACCTGTATCGACCGCGTCATTTTCAACACAGCTGTCTCGCTCTTCTATACCCCCTACTACGTAGTCAAACGTTCAAGTGATCTACATATAGACTTTCTACGTAGACTCCCCCCTGCGGATTGATCATCCAGAGTAACTGGCTGAAAAGGAACAAGTATTGCTTGACAGGTTACGTAGTTGGGGGTACATGAGCACTATGAGCACAACAACTTCTCAAGACGGATGCCAAACAAAGCCGACGGTTCTTGTCGTTGATGACGAGGCCGGACCGCGTGATGCACTCAAAGTCATCTTGCGGCCCTTCTTCAACATCCGCTCCGCTGACAACGCGCAAGCCGCACTCGACGTCTTAAGTCATGAATCCATCGATCTCATTACACTGGATCAGAAACTCCCCGATCGTCAGGGCATCGACCTCCTGCAGGATATTAAGCACGATTACGCCGATATCGAAGTCATCATTATTACCGGCTATGGAAGCCTGAAGTCCGCCATGGAAGGCATTCGCCATGGCGCGGCCGGCTATCTGCTCAAGCCATTTAATGTCACAGAACTGATTTCCCTCATTAGCCAAACACTTGAGAAAAAACAGCGCCTGGATCTCCTCAGGAAAGTCCTGACCAATTCGACCGCCTTATGGGCCGGTGATGAAGAGGGACGGCGTGCATGGGATACTCTGAAGACCAGCTATTTCGCGATTGGAAAGCGTGAGGAGCAGGATAGCTCGTCCGGATCACCGGACCTTCTCCCCCTGCTCTCAGATCTCCTGGAAGCCAAAGACCGGCACTTGCTGAATCACTGTAGCCGCGTCAGCTTCTACGCCACGTTACTTGCCAATCGCCTCAGCCTGACTCTCGCAGAGCAAAAGTCCCTGGCTATCGGGGCATTTCTGCACGACATCGGCAAGGTCAGCCTGCCGAACTATCATTTCTCGGACGAGCCGATTCTCCCGTCAGGAGAGAGCAGCGCTTCCAGGGAGCATGGCGAGACAGGCGCGCGGATGATTCTTCCCCTGGGGTACCCGGCTGAGGTCGGCCAGGTGATTTCCTATCATCATGAACGATGGGACGGATCAGGCTATCCCCATGGACTTCAAGGAGAAGGGATTCCCTTGCTGGCCAGAATTGTCAGCATCGCCCAGATGTTCGATCACCTGACAGCCGAAGTCCCCGGACAGTCCCCGCTTCCGGTGGATCAGGCCATCCAGCAAATCGCCCTTCAGGCCAATACCTACTTCGATCCTATGCTGGCGGATCAATTTGCTCGGGTCGCGACGGAATGTAAGGCATCGCTCCCGGCGATGGCGATCGCGACTACGCCGAGCGGCGTCTGAAGGTCTACAGAAGGCATCTCGCCCAGATTCGTCATTCCCCGGCATCGGCAATGAGTTCTGCCGCCGTCTCACGGACTTTCTTCGTCACCGTCAAGCCGCCTAACATTCTGGCAATTTCGTTCTCACGCCCTTGACCAATCAGCGGATGCACGGTCGTCACTGTTCGATTGCCGTCCGGCGACTTCTCGACACAGAGGTGATGCTGCCCCTGCGCAGCGACTTGGGGCAGATGGGTAATACAAAACACCTGATGATAGCGGCCTAACCCGCGGAGACGCTTGCCGATCGCGGCGGCCACCGCCCCGCCGACTCCGGTGTCGATCTCATCGAAAATCAGCACCGGGACGTGATCTCGGTCTGCCAGCACCGTCTTCAGTGCGAGCATAACCCTGGACAACTCCCCGCCTGAGGCGACCTTTGAGAGGGGCTTCGCCGGCTCTCCGGCGTTCGTCGAGAGGCGAAACTCTACCTGATCAATCCCGTCAGGACCAAACTCCAGCTCGCCGGCATCCGCAGTCACGTGGATCTCAAAGACTGTCTGCCCCATCTTCAGGGCCTCCAGCTCCTGACGCACCACTTTGGCCATGCGCTTGGCCGCCTCCCCGCGTTTCAGGAATAATTGCCGTGCCAGAAGCGCCAGATCGGCCTGTTGTTCATTGATGCGTTGACGCAGTTTACCCAGTTGCCCATCAGAGTCTTGCAACTGTTCTAACTCATCTTTGATCTTCCGATGAGCCCCCAAAACTTCCGTCAACGACCCGCCGAACTTCTTTTTCAATTTTTGGATGACCGCCAGCCGATCCTCAATTACGCCCAGCCTCCCAGGATTGGCTTCGACCCGCTCAGCGTAGTCGCGCAGCTGCCCCGCCATTTCCTTGAGCACCACTTTCGCTTCACCCGTCAGCCTCGCCAGCTCACCGACTGTAGAGTCAATCAGAAGCAATTGCCCTAAGGCGCGCTCCGTCAATGCCAACTGAGTCAGGATACCCTGCCCTTCCGCATTCACCCGCTCCATCGCTTCTGCGGCTAACGCACCGATCTGCTGCGACGAGCTCAGCCGGCGGCGTTCATTTTGCAATTCCTCGTCCTCTCCCTCACGTAGCGCCGCCTCGTCCAATTCGGCACATTGGAATCGGAGCAATTCTTCACGCTGCGCCCGGTGCTGAGATTCACGAATCGATCGATCGCGTTCCTCGCAGGCCGCCTTCCATGCCTCGTACTCTTCTCGATACGCGGCACCACGCGCTTGAAGATTACCGAAGGCATCCACGACACTCCGCTGTGTCGCCGCGGCCAAGAGTGATTGCTGATCGTGCTGCCCGTGGAGGTCAACGAGCGTACCGCCCAACTCCTCCAGCGCATGCAGCGAGCTCATGGTTCCGTTCAGGTAGACCCGATTACGTCCGGATCGGGCGATGACCCGCCGCACAATCAGCTCGGAGTCTGCAGGACCCAGGATCCCTTGATCACGGAGACGGGCTTGGAGGGGATGGTCAGGCAGGTGAAAGGCCGCCTCGAGAGACGCCTCTTCAGTCCCAAAACGAATCTGGTCGGCGGACGCTCGTCCGCCGACCAGCAGGGCAATGGCATCGATCAGAAGAGATTTTCCGGCCCCCGTTTCTCCGGTGAGAACGGTAAAGCCCGGCTCAAACCGCAGGCTGAGCTCTTCCAGAATGGCGAAATTGACGATGCGCAGCTCGGTGAGCATGGCTGCGTGCGTGCGAACGCGCTACGCGGTCCCCGCGTGCTGGGCCAGCAATGAATCAATCGTTTCTTTGAACTGGCGCTTCGGACGGGCCCCGACCAGCTTTTCGACAACCTGGCCGTTTTTGAAAAACAGAATGGTCGGGATGCTCATCACCTGATACCGCCCGGCGACCTCTGGATTTTCATCGGTGTTCAGCTTCCGGACTTTCAACTTCCCGGCATATTCCTTGGCAAGCTCATCGACAATCGGCGCCACCATCTGACAAGGTCCGCACCAAACTGCCCAGAAATCAACCATGACAAGCTCACTGGCCTTCATCACATCTGCATCCCAGGTGGAATCTTCAACTTTTAGTGTATCACCAGCCACGTCCGGAACCTCCTTCAGCTAAGAGACCGACGATTAGAATCAAGGTCTGCATCGTACCCCACCCCCATTTAGGGTGTCAAATGAGGCACTGCCCCCACCCAAATGGGACACCGGTTGCCGGCTACCAGCGTGCCGAATATGCTATCGGGGTTGCTCCCTCATCGTCCCGACACTCCACCCGTCGATGCACCAGGCTGAGACCGTCCATAGGGCCCGGTCGGCGAGGCCCAGGGCAATCCACGCTCGCCCCATAGCAGCGGACTGAGGATCGACCGCATCACCTGAGTTCCAAAATTCTCCGTCCAGCCGATACCGGTCAAATTCAGCATAAAATTGTACTGTGCCCGATCCGGGAACTGGAGATAGAACAGGCCGAGCGACCAACATTTGCAGGGGTTTTGATACAAAGCCACCACGTCATACTCAGGGCTCTTTCTGGTCTTGATATCGTAGTACCCTTTGGCTCCGATCGTCCATCCCCAGGGAGTCC
>CAZXNN010000307.1:0-4395 GCA_964641915.1 uncultured Nitrospira sp.
GGCGCGATGCGCCGAGCAACCTCAACGCCGTTCTCAGCGAATACCCGGCCAAACATCTCCCGGACTTCGTTCCACCCCGACCATGTGACCGCTCGGCTTTGATGCTTGTCCTCACGATCCACGGATTCTTCCGTGAAACGCAGCCAATTGGTCGTCAGTTCCGTGCAAATGGCCGGCAGTTTTGCGAACAAATCCTCGACATTCTCAACGGACCATAGTTCGCGCATCTCATCACGACGGACCTGAAACTCCACCCGCACGGCCTTCTCAGGCTCTTCCCCACCATATCGGTAGGCAACCATGACGGCCCACTTGGTCGGATGCTTTTGACATTCGCGAATCTTGTCGTAGATGCGACAAATCAGCCTCGTGCCAAAATGGAGTCCAGTCACTCGCCTTTCAGCCCGGTACGCTTGGTCCTTACGCGCCTTGCAGATGTAAGCATGATCGTGATACCGCTGGTGGTACTCCGCCATGTCATGGCCAACCAGATCGACGCAGGCGTCGAAACGCGATGGAACCGCCTTTTTGATTTGGAATCCCAATCCCGACAACAGACGAACGACCTGAATCCAGGCTTCACGGTGGCCAAGCTGCGTCAGGATGAGCGACCCAATCGTGACGATTGCGCCGGGCCGATCTTCCGGAAGTTGACTCCCACGAACGAGGCCAACAGTGATTCCATCGAATTCGAGACACCACTCGACGAATCCGAGAGGGCCGCCAAAGCCATAGGGCCGAACACAGATTTCACCACCATCCGGATGATGGAAATAGGCCCGATAATTCGTCTGGCTTTGCGCTTTCTCCTTCGCCAACTCAAGCTGAGCAATCTGCTTGTCGTATTGGTCGATCCGCCAACTGCCATAAACCTTAACTTCCAGGCGATCCAGCCCTCCACCACCTGCTAGCTTACCCTCCTGGCTACTGGAGGCCCCCGTGATACATGTTGCGGGGGCCTCGTCGGCCGGCGGTGCCCCGCCGCTGCGCTCCGGGGCACCGCCCGGCCCGACGAGACTGGACCCGCTGACGGTGCTATCAGCCGGGTGATTACCACTAGATTCCCCTTGGGAAAACCGGGTCGAACCCGTATTCTCCCCGTGACCGTTGACGGACATGGCTAACCTCCTTGTCCTTAATGGAACTGCCCGGCCGGTCCGCTCGGCGACCAAACTTTGCGGACCTGCTGGGTTTTTCTTTGCGCCGCCATCCATAGCGGCGCAAGTGTACGTTGGCCCTCGTCGTCGATCCCAGTTGGATCGTGTTCGGGTTTCGACCGCGATAAGGTTCACTGGCCACGGCCAGCGCTTCCCGCGCGGTCGAGCAAGGGGGAGACGAGGCCCCTCTCCCCCTTGCATCCCCCTCTACCCTCTTCCCTGTGCCGTTTCTCCTTGCAGTGTGTTCGAGCAATCGACTCTCCGTGGCAACGCTGACCGTCACGCTGCCGCCAATCCCCCTTCCATTCCCGCCACCTCTTCCCGTTCAGGTTCACCGGTCCCCTCGCGCCGTCGGTTTTCTTCCCCGTTGTCGCAGGACTGCTGACCGCGCGGCAGGTTCAGCCCGTCGTACATCGCCGCGAACCAGCGACTAGTGACTGCTTGCAGTAGCCACTCCTCGTCGTCCATCGTCCAGTTAAGCAGCAGCGTTCCCATGTCGGCCCGCGACCGTTGATTCGCTTCCGCCAGCTTGTCGAGGTTTGCGACAACTTCCGGTGACACCTGCGTTTGCAAATAGACCGTTCCCTTGTGCAGCGGCCGAGCTGAGGCGCGCTTGAACGTATCGACCAGGTTGCGGGGGTCAGCGCACCCGACCAGTTTCACGACGCGCCACGCCATCCAATCGATGAACCTCTCTCGCGACACAATCGCTTGAATGAGTAGCTCCGCCACCATCCACGCCAAGCTACGGTTCATCCGCTTCGCCAGGCTGTCGATCCGCTCGGCCAACTCGGCATCGACGTGAATTTGTAGTCGCACTTTCGACTTGCTAGCCATGCCATCTCTCCCCAATAGTTTGCGACGCCGCATTAATCCCACCGTATCGTCATCACGTCGCCTAATGCTTTAGTGCAAGTGGCAGAAATTCATTACGACTCAATGACAGCAGCTAGAGGTCTAGCGATGCTCCGCAACTCGCCCGCCCCGCACCCACCGCCGCCAACTCTTGGGCGTTTTATTCTTGCGCTTGTGACAGATTCTGACATCGGAAACATTCTCAACGGTCAGAATCTGACACAAATTCGCACCGATTGAATAATTACGAGAATTCCGCGCGAATTCCCCCACTGGATGATTGACGAGCCCATTTTGGGCGTTAGATTCACTCCCCGTTTTGTCTGCGGTGCGCCTTTCCGGTTCACCTGTCCGGCTGCTTTCCTCTCTCCTGTCTTGGGGCGGCCAGCCAATGACAACCTCGACCGATTATCGCGCTGAACGCCTGACAAAGGCAGAGTTCGTGCTTCCATCGGTACCTACCCAGGCACCGACCGCCAGCGAGTTACCTGCGCCGCAGCCGCCATCGCTCACTCGAATGGTGACTTCCGCAACTCAATCAGCAATACAGTTCGCTGCTGGGGGTGGCAAAGTACTTCGTGCTGATGAACAACAGGCCCGCATGAACACCTGCCGGTCGTGCGACGAACTTGCCGGGGCGCGTTGCCACGCCTGCGGCTGTTTTGTGGCTGTCAAAACGTGGCTGCCCCATGAACGCTGCCCGTTGGGGAAGTGGTCCATGCAGCCCGCTGATTCACACTGAGGCCCGTCAAATGAGCAAGCCATTTCGAGCCGATCTTGAAGCCGGACTACAACTGCAACGGGCGGGCAAATTGGAAGAAGCCGAAGCCATTTATGGCCGTGTGGTCGCAATTGATCCGAACTCGGCCGAGGGTTGGCACCTCTTGGGGTTGGTTCACCTTCAACAGGGGGACTCGCCGAGTGCTGTGGTTGCAATCGGGCGCGCTATTGCCATTGATTCATCGCAAAGTGCCTTCTTTAACAACTATGGTGCCGCATTACAGGGACTAAAGCGCTGTCCCGACGCTCTCGCAGCCTATCGAGCAGCACTCCACCTTCGACCGACTTCTTACGATCCACTCCTCAACCTAATGCGTGCGTTGAACCAACTCGGGCAAGCACATGAAGGCTACAAGATTGCTCAACTTGCGACCACCCATTATCCAAAGGACTTGGCTGTACTTCAGGAGGCAATTATTGCCGCCAAGGCGATTCAACGTCATGACTCACTTTTGGCTTGGCTAGAGGAACTGGTAAACGTCGCCGAGAACTCCATCCTGCCAGTTCCAACCAAGCAACGCGCGGCATGGCTGACTGATCTCGGCGCACAACTCCTTGACGCTCGACGCCACGATAAGGCCGTTTTCTACCTCCAACGTGCGCGTGCCCTTGATCCTGATTCGAGCGAGACATGCTTTCAGCTATCCCGTCTGGCATTGGCAAACGACAACGTCGCGCTTTCACAGGAATGGATTGCGAGGGCGCAAGAAATTGAACCCCGCAGCGACAGTTGGTCGCTTCGCGCTGCGGTCCATTGCCCAATCGTTTTCAACTCCATTTCCGAACTCGACGGTTTCCACGAGCGGCTAAACAATCACCTTGACGGACTGCTGTCTCGCGTGTCTCCGCTTGGTCGTGAGGCAATCATCAAGTCGGGATTCGTTCCCCCTTTTCTCTTGAGCTGTCACGGCAGGTCTTGCCGACCAACAAAGGAAAAGTTCGCCGAACTCTGTCGGCCAGCCTTTCGACCGATCCGGACACACTCCCGCCGCGAAAAGCGACTTCGAGTAGGTTTCGCCGTGACCAAAGGGCATGAATTTGGATTCCTGCGTTGCAATGGTCAACTTCTGAATCAGTTGGACCGCGACCGTTTTGAATTGGTTGTGGCCTGCCATCCATCACGAGTCAACGCGATGCAGCATGGGATTCACGCCAACGACATCACGTTTGTCCCCTTGGACTTGGACCTTCAGAAATCCGCAGCGACGCTTGCTGACGCTGAACTCGATGTTCTCTATTACTGGGAGGTTGGCTCGGACGCGCTCAACTATTTCCTGCCATTCTTTCGTCCGTGCCCAATTCAATGCACGTCGTGGGGGACACAGATCACAAGCGGCATGAGTGAAATCAACTTCTACATCAGTTCAGACCTCGTTGAGCCACCCAATGCGGAAAGTGAGTACACAGAGCGACTTTGCCGGTTGTCATCACCTCTGTCGGTTCAAAAGCGCCTGGCCGCACCGCAGTCATACAATCATCGCGCCGCTTTCGCACTTCCTGAAGGTCGCACGATCTACCTTTGCCCACAAATCCTTCCTAAGGTTCATATATTCGGTATGCAAAACCTCAAACCCCTTCCTCGCCTTCGTGGTTGCTATGAAAG
>CAZXNN010000308.1:0-4394 GCA_964641915.1 uncultured Nitrospira sp.
GTCGGGGCCGGCGGCACCTTCGGCGAGATGGCGCTGGTGGACCAGTCGCCGCGCTGCGCCAGCGCCAGCGCCGACTCCGACTGCGAGCTGCTGAGCCTGAACCGCAACGATTTCCTGGCGCTGGTGAAGTCGGGATTGCCGGTGTTGCGAGTGTGGGAGTTGCTTATCGAGCGGGCTCAACACACGGGGTTTCAACAGGCGTTGCGGGATGTGCGGCAGGATATTCGAGGAGGGACGGCGTCGTCCGACGCATTGGCCAAACATCCAGCCTATTTCCCCGAGTTGTATATCGCGACGGTTAAGGCGGGAGAGCAATCGGGTAATCTTCCCGAGGTTCTGCAGCGATACATCGGCTACCTCAAGCTGATGATGGCGCTGCGCCAAAAAGTGACGAAAGCCCTCTCGTACCCGCTGTTTCTGGTATTGATCGGAGTGGCCGTCATTGCCTTCTTGTTGACCTATGTGATGCCGACCTTTGTGTCCGTGTATGGGGAGAATGCAACGACCCTCCCCTGGGCAACTCAATTGCTGATGGATATTGTGCAGCACAGCGAGTCGCAAGTAATCCCGGGGTTGCTGCTGGTTGGTGCAGGCGGGCTGGCCTTGCGGGCCTACTATACGACTCCGACCGGGCGATTCACGATTGACCGCATCTTGCTCGCGTTCCCATTGATCGGGCCGATTATGGTGAAACATCACACGGTGCAGCTGACCAGAACTCTGGGGACCATTCTGGCCGGAGGCACGCCACTGGTGGAGGCGTTGCACATCGCACGGGGTGCGGTCTCCAATCGCTGGGTGCAGGCCGGTTTGGATGAGGCGGAAAGTGAGATTCGTGAAGGGGCCACGCTGGCGACTGCGCTCGAGCGTCCGCACATCTTGCCCAAGCTGGCGATCGAGATGGTGTCGGTCGGTGAGGAGACCGGTTCGTTGGAAAGCATGTTGCGAGATGTCGGAGATTTTTACGAGGCGGATCTCGATACACGGTTGTCTCAATTGACCACGTGGATTGAGCCGGTTCTGTTGCTGGTGATGGGAGTCCTCGTCGGAGCGATCGTCATTGTTATGTATCTGCCGGTGTTTCAGATGGCCGGCACGATTGGATAGGGCATCATGAAGGTCGTTTCTATAGGCGCAGCGAACCATGTCCGGAGGCGTGAGGTGTGTAGTGGCTCGTAGTGTGGCCCGTCCCACGTTGTTGGAGGTCTTGGTTCGCCATGGCCTTGCTCGTGAGCCGATTGAGCAGGCGCTTCGCCGCTTAGGTGGAGTGTCCCTGGCGCTCGGTCAAACGCTGGTGAGCGAAGGAGTGCTGTCGGAAGAGCAGCTGGCCAAGGCTCTGGCCGAGCAGTACGGACTTCCCTACGAACCGCTCACCGATTATCGCGTCCATCCGCAGTTCTATGAATCCATCTCCGTGAAACTCATGCAGCGCCATCCGTTTGTGCCGATGGGGGAGCGGGCGGGTGTTCTGACTATTGCCATTGCGGATCCGCAGAATGTGTTGGGATTTGATGAATTGGAATTGCTGATCGGAAAGCCCTTGGCCCGTGTGGTGAGTTCGCGGAGCGCGATTCTCTCCGCGCTTGAGCGAAGTGAAGGTTCGAGCCAGGCGTTGCGAGAATTAGAAGCGGAATACCGGTCCGTTCTGGTCAAGGAGGACGACCGCGGGGAAGAAGTGCTCACCGTCAATCATGTGGCCGAGGATCAAAGCCCGGCCGTGAAATTGTTGGACTCGATCCTGCTCAGCGCGATGCAGCGTCGTGCGAGCGATATTCACATCGAAGCATCGGATCGAGCGACGAAGGTCAAATTGCGGGTGGACGGCATTCTCGTTCCGGCCATGGAGCCCTTGGACGTCCGCCTGCATGCGCCCTTGGTATCTCGGCTGAAGGTCATGTCTGAACTGGACATTGCGGAGCGGCGGGTGCCGCAGGACGGCAGTTTTCGTATGCGCTTGGATCGGAAGACCGTCGACTTTCGCGTGTCTATTCTCCCCAGCGTATTCGGTGAGTCCGTCGTCGTCCGCATCTTGGACCGGGAGGCGATTACCACCGGGGTCTCGGCCCTTCGTCTGGAGCGGTTGGGGTTCAACCCGGAAGATCTGAAGCGGTTTCGTCGGGCGATCGTCAGGCCCTACGGGATGGTCTTGGTGACCGGGCCAACCGGAAGCGGGAAAACGACGACATTGTATGCCGCGATTACAGAAATGAATACAGCCGAAGACAAGTTGATTACCATTGAAGATCCTGTCGAGTATCAGCTGGCTGGGGTCGTGCAAATTCCGGTCAATGAAAAGAAGGGGCTGACGTTTGCGCGAGGGCTTCGATCCATTCTTCGCCATGACCCGGACAAGATCATGGTCGGAGAAATTCGTGATGCAGAGACCGCGCAGATTGCGATTCAGTCGGCGCTGACCGGACATTTGGTGCTGACGACGGTCCATGCGAACAATGTGTTCGATGTCATCGGCCGGTTCGCCTCCATGGGCATTGATGCCTACAACTTTCTCGCGGCGTTGAATTGTGTGCTGGCACAACGACTGGTGCGGATCCTTTGTCCCTCGTGCCGGGTGCCGGTGGTGGCTGAACAATCGCTCTTGGAGGATTCCGGACTCGACTATGAACAATATAAAGATACTCCCTTCTATCAGGGGAAGGGGTGCTCGAATTGCATGGGGACCGGGTATCGCGGGCGAAAGTGTATTACGGAATTTCTGGATCTGACGGATGAGATCAAGGAAATGATTTTGGCTGAGCGGCCTTTGTCTGAAATCCGGTATCGTGCCGTGACGGACGGGATGATTACGCTACGTCAATCCGCCATCAAGAAAGTATTGCAGGGAGAGACCTCGCTGCGTGAGATCAATCGTGTGACCTTCAGCGAGGAGGGGTGAGGGATGTGGGGATGGATGAGCGGTCGGCCGCGACGGTGTCTCAAGATCGGTGTGGAGTCTGTGGCATGGGCGGAGGCGCAGCCGGATTGGCGTGGCAGGAGTGGACATCGATGCGTCACTTCCCCGCTTCCTGAGGGAGCGGTCAAGCCGTCGCCGGCTGAACCGAACCTCGCTCAGCTGACTGTTGTGGAAGCGAAAATTCACGCCTTGGTCGGTCCTCCTCATGACCTTCGGATCCTGGGGCATGCGGTGATGGCCAACTGTCCTCGCCCAGTGACCTTATTACTTCCGGATGCGGCGGTGCGTGCCGTGGTGTTGCATCTGGACCAACTGCCTGCTCGCGCGGATGAGCGCGACGCGTTGATTCGCTGGCGATTCGGGCAAGAACAGCTGTTCCCACTCACCGGAACGACAATGGTCTCTCAAGTATTTAGCGGGCCCCTACGTGCCACTGGCGCGGCGCAGTCTGTCCTGGCCGTGGCGGTCCATCAATCCGTCTTGCGTCAGTATGAGTCAGTGTGTGAAAGCGTCGGTTTAGTCCCGCAGGATGTGGGGCTCACGAGCCTGCGTCTCTTTGATCTATGGCTCAAGATGGCCGGGCGGAGCGGATGGGAAGGCGATGATCTTCTTTGGGTCAGCCTGCTGGATCGAGCGTTGACAGCGATGGTGTTTCAGCAGGGTCGCCTGTTGTTCTATCGTTGCAAGTTATTGACCGCTGATGCGCTGAGCGGCACCGATGCCGGATTGCAGAAGATCGCGGAAGAATGTGCCGCTTCGGTGGAAATGTGCCAGCAGCGCCATTCGGGAGTGTCGGTGAAGCGTGCTGTGTTGTGTGCCGATGATATGGTGCCCTTGCATGAAAAACTCGAAGAGCATCTGGCGCTGTCCGTTGAGTCCCTGGGCTGGGAAGATATTGAATCGCGCGGATGGGGGAGCGGGGACCATCGTCAAGGCGTAGATTCCCTGGCCGCGCTGGCGGGAGTGTTGTCATGATGGCGGCTCTTCGAGACGGCGTGAGCCTCGCCGCCGATCGCGTTGCGCGTGTCATTGGCCTTCGTCGATATTTTCAGATTACTCTCGCCACTCGATTTCGATGGTATCTGCTTCCGCTCCAACTTGGGCTGATGGCCGGTTGTTTGGCGTTCTGTGTGGCGATTGTGTGGAGTATCGCCCGGACGGTCCTCGGGTACCAAGATGTTCGGCAAATGAGCGTAGAGCTGGAGCATGTGCGGCAGCAGGATCAGCAGCTCATGGCCGAGGCGATTCAAGAAGGGATCGATCTGTCCGAGCGGGCGCTGCAGCAGTTGCCTGCAGAAGTCGCATTGGCCAATCAGCTGCTTGAGAAGCGGACCTTTTCTTGGACGGCGTTTTTGGCGGGGTTGGAGCAAGCGATTCCGCCACGGTTGGCGCTCACCAGTGTCCGGTTGGAGTCCGGAGGGTCTCTCGTGCATTTGACCGGCTCGGCGACGAGTTTGGAAGATCTCACGGCATTTACCGTGGG
>CAZXNN010000309.1:0-4371 GCA_964641915.1 uncultured Nitrospira sp.
TGAACCGACCAAGGTGGTCATCGGCGACGACAATATTCTGCGGGAATATGTCACGGTCAATCGAGCCACGGTGCAAGGCGGGGGGCTCACCTCCGTCGGCAATAAAAACTTCCTGATGGCCTATGTCCACGTCGCGCACGATTGCCGGCTGGGAAACCACCTGATCCTGGCGAATGCGGCCAGTCTGGCCGGGCACATCACCATCGGCGATCATGCCATCATCGGCGGGCTCACGGGCGTGCATCAGTTCGTGCGCATCGGGGCCTATGCCATGGTGGGCGGGTGCTGCGGAGTTGTCCAGGATGTGCCGCCGTTTACGCGGGCAGCAGGCGGGTATCGGTCGAAACTCTATGGCTTGAACTCGATCGGATTGCGCCGCCACGGATTTTCCGGCGAGCGGATCTCGGTGTTGAAGAAGGCCTACGATCTGCTGTTCCGTGAGGGCCATCGATCTGCCGAAGCGATCAAGCTGGCCCGGGCGGAATTTAAGGATCAGGCGGATGTCGTCCAGATCCTGACGTTCATGGAAGCTACAAAACGTGGCATTTCCCGTTCGATCGGGAAGGACCAGGGCGATGAGGATGAATCCGCGTGACCACCGCAATGCCCACCGAAGATAAGCGGATCGGACTGATCGCCGGGAACGGACGCTTTCCGATCATCTTTGCCGACAATGCCAAGAAAATGGGCTACTTTGTGTCGGCCGTCGCCCATGTGGGAGAGGCGGAGCCTGAACTTGAGCAGCATGTCGATAGTATCCACTGGGTGAAGATCGGGCAGCTCAACAAGCTGATCAATGCCTTCAAGAGCGACAATGTGAAGCGCGTGGTCATGCTGGGCGGCGTCAAGAAGACGCATGTCTTTACAACGGTGCGACCGGACCTGCGCGCGCTGGCCTTGTTTGCGCGGGTCGCGCTGTGGAAGGACGACGACATTCTTCGTGAGATAGCCGCAGAGATCGAGCGGGAAGGGATTACGATTTGCGAGTCCACCTTCGGTCTTGAGGGCATTCTTGTCGAAGAAGGGACGCTCGCCTCTCGTGAACCGTCCAAGAAAGAGTGGGAAAATATCCGATATGGCTGGGAGATGGCCTACGAAATGGGGCGTCTCGATATCGGACAATGTGTCGTGATCAAAGACAAAGTCGTGGTGGCAGTCGAGGCGGTCGAAGGGACCGATGGCGCGATCAAGCGGGGCGGCGAATTGGCAAAGGAGGGCGCGGTCGTCGTGAAACGGTGCAAGCCGCAGCAGGACCTCCGATTCGATTTGCCGGCCATCGGGCCGCGAACGATCGAGGTGATGGCATCGGTGAACGCGACGGTCTTAGCCGTGGAAGCCGGGCGAACCGTGATGCTTGATAGGGACCTGCTCTTGGAGAAGGCGCGCCAGGCTGGCATTGCCGTGGTCGGGATCAAGCATCTTGAACCGATCAACGCCTGAGTGAGCGAGGGGAAGGGAGTGCAGTGAACGTTTTGCGGGCAGGTGTCATCGGGGTCGGTCATCTGGGGCAGCATCATGCGCGCCTCTATGCCTCCATCTCCGGCGTGACATTCGTCGGAGTCACGGATCAGAGTCTTGAGCGCGGGGAAGAGATCGCCGGGCGTCATGCCGCCCAGTTCTACCGCAGTCCTGAAGAGCTATTGAAAGGGGTCGATCTGGTCAGTGTGGCGGTGCCCACCTCCTCTCACTATGCCGTGGCCAAGCTGTGTCTCGAAGCCGGCAAACATGTGTTGGTCGAGAAACCGATCGCGGTGCAGCCGGCCGAGGCGCATGAACTGGTAGCGCTGGCCAAGGCGAAGGGCTGCCGGTTGCAAGTCGGTCACAGCGAACGCTTCAATCCGATCATGCGGACCATGCGGACGTATATTAAACGTCCGGTGTTTATCGAGGGGCATCGACAGAGTGGGTACAGCCCGCGCGGGACGGACGTTGACGTGGTGTTGGATCTGATGATTCATGACCTTGACCTCGTGCTGTCGTTCAACCCCGGTCCGGTCGAAGAGGTGCGTGCGTCCGGGGTCTCAGTGCTCTCCCCGACGATCGATATCGCCCAGGCCCGCATTCAGTTCCGTGGCGGCTGTGTGGCGAATCTCACGGCGAGTCGCGTATCGACGAACAAGATGCGCCGATTGCGGCTGTTTCAGCGGGAGCAGTATCTCTCGATCGATTTTCAAACCCGGCAGGCGGTGATCTCACGGCGCCGCATCGTGCCCGGTGCGCCGCCTGAACTCGACACTGAAACATTTCAGGGGAATGCCGACGAACCGCTCAAGCTCCAGCTGGAGTCCTTTATCCAGGCCATCCAAACCGGAGTGCGGCCCGAGGTCTCCGGTGAGGACGGTGCCGCGGCACTGGAGGTCGCCCATCTGGTGTTGGCTGCTATCGCAGAGCATGCGAGGCGGGTGGGATGAGCGGGGAGCGCGACCAGCGCGAGACATCCTCATCCGGCGCTGTACGCTTCCTGTTTCACGTTTCGCGTTTCACGAGTGATGCATGCCGAACATTCTGATCGTAGCCGGAGAGGCCTCCGGCGATCTGCATGGCGCCAATCTGGCCAGGGCGATTCGTGAGCTCGATCCCGCCGTCCGGTTAGTCGGCGTCGGCGGGGCGGCGATGAAGGCAGCCGGCGTACAACTCGTGGAAGGCTTCGGCCATCTCGATGTGATGGGGATTGTCGGGTTCTCGGCTCTCCGCGCGATCATCCGCCGATTTGCCGCTATGCGGCGGCTGCTCAGGTCTGAACGGTGGGATGCCGTCGTCTTCATCGACAACCCCGGACTTAATCTGCGCTATGCCTGGTTTGCCAAGAAGGCCGGGTTGCGCGTGATCTACTATATTGCCCCGCAAATCTGGGCTTGGAATCCGGGCCGCATGAAATATATTCAACAGCGTGTCGATCGGGTGATGGTGATTCTTCCGTTCGAACCGGAGCTGTATCGCAAGGTCGGCATGCCCTGTACGTTTGTCGGCCATCCGCTGCTCGATGCCGTCGCCCCGCACTATGATCAGGCGAAGCTGCGCGGGCAATTCGGTTTACAGCCGACCGGCCGGGTCATCGCCCTGCTGCCGGGAAGCCGGTCGGCGGAAGTGCGGCTGCATCTCCCGATCCTCCTGGAAGCGGCAGAGCGATTGATGCGTGACGACCCGAAGACGCAATTTCTCATGGCGCAGGCCTCGACGATTGCCGATGATCTCATTCAGCCGCTGCTGCAGAAAAGTTCGGTGCCGGTGAAGGTGGTGGCGGAACAGGCGAGCGAGGTGATGGCGGCCGCCGATCTCCTCTTCGTGGCATCGGGGACTGCGACGCTGCAGGCGGCGGTCGTCGGAACGCCGATGGTGCTGCTCTATCAGGCCCATTCCTGGTTGACCTATCGGTTGGCCCGGTTGCTGATCCGGGTCAAGTGGATCGGGCTGGTCAATCTGGTGGCCGGGCGGACGGTGGTGACGGAATTGATTCAGCATGAAGCGACGGGCGCGAGGGTGTATCATGAAGCCCGGCGGTTGTTAGATGATCGTGCCGCCTATGATGAAATGAAACAGAGTCTGCAGGCCGTGAAAGCCAGCCTCGGAGAGCCCGGCGCTTCCCGCAGAGCGGCCCAGGTGGTATTGGACGCATGTCGAGCGTAGAACGATTTTTTCGATTGCTGCAATATGTCCGACCCTATCGGGGCCGGTTTATCGCCGCCATTGTCTGCTCCGGCATGGTGGCGGCGTTGTCCGGCGTCTATGCCTGGTTGGTTAAGCCGGTCCTGGACGGCATTTTCATCGAGAAGGATGAATCTCTCTTATTGGTGTTGCCGCTCGCGCTTCTCGCTGTGTCGATCGTCAAAGCCTTCTTCAGCTACGGACAAACCTATCTCATGAACTATGTCGGCAACCGTGTGATCGCCGATATTCGACAAGCGCTGTTTCTGCATTTGATGCGGTTGCCGGTCGGCTACCACGACGCCAATACGTCAGGCCGGTTGGTCTCTCGCGTCGTGAACGATGTGGGGCTGATGGCGAATGCCGTCTCCAATGTCTTGAAAGATATTTTCCAACACGCGCTCACGTTCATTGTGATGCTCGGTGTCATCGTCTATCAAAATTGGCAACTGGCGGGGCTTTCGATTGTCGTCATTCCGCTCGCCGTCCTCACGATGTCCCGGATGGGCCGGCGCCTGCGCGCATTGGCGACCAGCGGGCAGGAGCGGATGGGGGACATGTCATCGACGGTGCAGGAGACGTTATCCGGGATCCGGATGGTTAAGGCGTTCCGTCGCGAAGAGGCGGAGGCCGCTCGATTCGAGCTGAGCAACCGGGCCTTTTTGAGTACGACGCTGAAGGCCAATCAAGTGTGGTCGATCGGGTCGTCGCATATGGAAGTGATCG
>CAZXNN010000310.1:0-4352 GCA_964641915.1 uncultured Nitrospira sp.
GGATATTGAGCTTAATAGTCTCGAACACTTGCTTGTAGCCAGCGCGCACGGCGTCACGGCCGACCAGGGCTGGCGCGTGCTGCGGCATGAATACCGGCTGGGTGCCGTAAAGGCCGAGGATGGCATCGATGTCGTTTGTGTTGAGTGCGGTCTCATACGTTTTGATCAGGCTTTCGATAGTCATGGCGGCTTCTCCTCTGCAGATAAAGGTCCCTAAGGTTAAGAGCAGGGAACAGGACACTACCGTGGTGGTCCAAAACCCAATTGCCTTCCTGGTTTTTCCTGCTCCAATAATCCAAGTAATCCAAGGCGTCATGCGCAACCCCCTTACTTTGTCTGGATCGAGTTACAATGAGGCATACTAGTCACAGCATGCGACAGAAGCTTTCAGGCATTGGCCATGTTTCTATTGTTTTTGGCCAAGTCGAGCGAATTGAGAGGGAAGCTGGCCCGTAAGCCGACGGAAAATGGTGATGAACTGCGCGAGAGATTCGTAGCCCGTGGCGAAGGCTGTCTCGGTAACCGTGTTGCCAACAAATAAGAGATCTTTTGCCGCGGCGATCCGATAGTGGGTCAGCACTTGCTTAGGAGTGTGCCCAACTTTCTCAAGAAAGAGCCGGTTGAGGCTGCGGAGACTCAATCCTGCCTCTTGAGCAACTGAAGTCATCCGAACTCGCCTTGAGTGATCCCGCTGGAGAATCGCCAAGGCTGTTCGTACCCGCTCGTCGCGCACCATGCTATCCAGGTGAGTTACTTCCAGTAACGACGCCTGCCGAGCTGATCTTAAACTTTCGGATAGGACCTGGGAAAATGTGGATACCAGGGACTTCGCACATACGGCTTTTGGGTTTAGCAGCAGGTAAAAGAGAATTTCCTTGCAGAGCTGATGCGCAGGACAGAGAGTTGGGTCGAACGTAGAGTGGGTGACGGCTCGCCATCGTGGGTGATCAATCATGCAGATCAGCCGTTCTCCCAACGCCTCGCTGGATTGAAAGGCCATCGAGGTCTTAGGCGGCACATAGATCATCTTGCCCGGTCCAGCCACCAACGACCCTGATGGGAACAGAATTGTGATTTCCCCTTGAAGGGGAAGGAACAGCACGTGCTGAGGCCACGCATGCCACTCCATTGTTTTCCCCGGTATGTTCTGATGCACCAGGTACAGTCCGGGAAACCGAACCGCGATGTCTTGACCTCGACGCATATGTGTCCTTCACGAAGAAGCGGTTCTACCCTGTTGGCGTATGCAAGGTCAGTGGATTGGGCGGGATCCGGCTGCCACGCCTCAACTGGATCGGCATAGCCAACCGGCCCTACGCCGATCGCGCTACGTCCAGCAGTAAGAGGAGTCCAAACGTGACCAGCACAACACGGATGCGCGAAAGCAACATCCAGCGCATCAGCCGAGAGGACCGCGCCCGAAATGAGCCCGCACATTCGGGTGGAGTGGGCTACCATATCATGGGGCTCTGTGAATCTGTAAACGGCAGGGGCGAAAAAGATTTGTTTTTGGACCAGCATCAGCATAAGTCAAATTCCCTGAGGAATCGACCAACTTTGGGCTGGCATCTTAGATGGAGATTTTGTCAGGGGGTATTGGGAGTTTTCGGGAAGGTTACATCCCGTGGGATCTCGATGGTGCCGTCATTCAATTGGACCGCCTGGTAGCGGTCGGTCGTGGGCTTCGGCTTAGGGTTGGAAGCCGCCGTTCAGAACAATCTAGTGCCGATCCTTACCCGAGTCATGGGGCCTATCAATATTCAACAACTCATGTAGGCTTGGGCAGTTCGGTCGGCTGGTTTGTAGTATTGTGAGTGGCTGGTTTCCGTCATAAGCAGTGGCTGTTTGGAGCAGAATGCGCAGTTGCAGGGGTATGTCTCGCAGAGCCAGAGTTCACAACAGTATTCCCAAGAGTCTGCTGGCCTTATGTTTTAAGTCTGTGTCCAGTTTCCATCTTTATGGGTCCAAAATGGATGAGGGTCTTCAACTGTACAGAAAATTGATCCTGCCCAGCTCACAACATTCACACTGCTCACATCCAGAGTACAGTTGCTTGTCCCGAAAGCATGAAGTCGGTTCTACACCGGCCATTCTTCTTCGTTCCAGGCCATCTCCCAGAACATCCATTCGTAGCGGGAACTGATGACGAAGGCTGCTTCCATCCGCTGCTTCTCTTCCTTGCCCGCTGTCTTCGCCCAGAGATCGACTTTCTTTCTCATCCAGCGTTGGACTTCGGCGAATTCCGGCGAGGCGTAGAGCATGAGCCAGTTTTGATAGGGGTGATTCTTTTTGGGCGGGCCGTGTTTCAAGAGATGCTGCCCGACGACGCAGTAGATCCAGGCGCAGGGGAGGGCGACGACGGTAATCTCCGCGGCTGATCCGCTCTGCGCCACGCTCAGCATGTGGCGGGTATAGGCATGGTTGGTCGGGGCCATGGGCACGGAGGTCATCTGCCTGGCGCTCATCTTCCACTGTGTGCCGTAGCTTTCGTGGAGGCTGCGTTCGACTACGATGGTTTCTTCGGCCAGCTTGGCAAAACGGAGCGCGCTTTCCGTGTCGGGAGCCTTCACCGCCCCTGCGGCGAACACCCGTGAGAGGTCGCCGAGAAATCTGGCATCCTGCAGAATGTAGTATTTGAATTTCCGCTCCGGCAGCGTCCCGTTGCCCAGGGCGACGACGAAGGGATGAGTGAGCTGAGCGTCCCAGATCGGTTGAGCCAGCTGTCGAAGATGATTTGTAAAGGACATAGCGCCTCTTGTTATAGGGTGAGTCGTTCGTGAAGCGTACCTCGTATCTCGCAAGAAAGAAATGAGGAGGAGGTTCGTGCCGTTTGCGCTTCACGTTTCACGAACGACGCTTCACGGCTTCAGGCTGTCGGCATCCAGGGCCTGGGTAGCCGGTTGATGCCGTCCAGCGCGGCGACTTTATAACATTCGGCCAGCGTCGGGTAGTTGAACACGGTGTCGATGAAGTAGTCGATCTTCCCGCGGTAGGCGATGACGGCCTGTCCCACATGAATGAGTTCAGTGGCGCCTTCCCCGATGATGTGGACCCCGAGGAGTTCCCTGGTCTGCCGGTGGAAGAGCAGCTTCAGCATGCCGGTCTCATCGCCGATGATCTGCCCCCTGGCGATTTCGCGATAGCGGGCCACCCCGATGCCGAAGGGGATGTCGGATTTGGCGAGGTCTTCCTGAGTGCGCCCGACCATGGAGATTTCCGGGATCGAATAGATGCCGTAGGG
Organism: uncultured Nitrospira sp.; assembly: GCA_964641915.1. GTDB lineage: Bacteria > Nitrospirota > Nitrospiria > Nitrospirales > Nitrospiraceae > Nitrospira_D. Next base: position 3,242 of record CAZXNN010000310.1, read on the forward strand.
CAGCAGCGCCGTATCTGTCCGATCAGGTTGGCCGAAGGCATGGCAGGCGGCATGGCGGCCCTGCTGCATCGACGTGGAGGCGAGCGCGGGGAACCCGATAATGTCCCCGGCGGCATAAATATGCGGGATTGCGGTCTGGAAATGTTCATTGACGGCCAGCCGACCTCGGCTGTCCGGTATGAGTCCCACTTGTTCGAGATTCAATCCCCTGGTCGCCCCCACCCGCCCGATGGCGTACATCAGCGTCGTGGTGTCGATAGGTCTGGCCTGTTGCAGGGTGACGGCGATCCGTCCGTTCGGCTCTTTCCGAATGCCGACGACCTCTTCTTCGTGGTACAGGGCGACGCCGATCTCTTTCATTTGCCGCTGGAGGGTCTCGATGATTTCCGCATCGACGAATTCCAGCAACCGCGGCCGCTTATCGATCAGCGTGACCGGTACGCCGAGCGTCGCGAGAATGGACGCGTATTCGGTTCCGATCACGCCGCCGCCGACGATCACCATGGACGGTGGAAGCCGTTTCAGTGTGAGGAGTCCATCGGTGTCGATGATGGAGTCATCGTCGAAGGGAATCTCCGGCGGCCTGGCCGGCTCGGTTCCGACGGCGACGACGAAGAAGTGGGCGGTATGTTCGATGACCCCGGAGGTCTGGTGGATGCGCAGCCGGTGCGGGTCCGCGAAGCTGGCGGTGCCGTAGATCACGTCGATGGAGTTGCGCCGCATCTGATCCTGGACGATCCGGATTTCGTTCGTAATGACATGGGTGGCCCGGAAGATCAGGTCTTCGATCGTGATCGTGTCTTTGACGCGATACCCCGCTCCGTAGAGATTGCGTTGCCGGAAGCCGGAGAGGTACAGCACGGCTTCCCGGAGGGATTTACTGGGGATGGTCCCCGTGTTGATGCAGACGCCGCCGACGACCTCTTTTTTCTCGATGATCCCCACTTTCTTGCCGAGCTTCGCCGCCTGCACGGCGGCTTTTTGTCCGGCAGGACCGGTGCCGATCACCAGGAGGTCGTAATTGGCCATATCAACTTGCAGTCACGAGCGAGCGGGCGAATGTGAAGGCTTCTTCGAGGTCGGGGAGTTGAGCGAGTTCCGGGGTGATTTG
>CAZXNN010000311.1:0-4342 GCA_964641915.1 uncultured Nitrospira sp.
AGAAATCAAGCAGCGGAATAGTAGCTAGAAATCACTGGCGATCTCAACCCTGATCCGTTCTCTTAACGGACTCAAGGGGGATACGGGCGGTTCCCCGAAACTCGCACCAACCCTCGAACGGCGCGCCAATCGATTGAAGCATATGACGCGGAGGTGCTGGAGCGCCGCACGAGTCCGAATGCCGGTCAGCGCAGAACTTTCCTGCAAATACTGATAGCGCCAGCAGCTTCTTTGACACCGAGGCGATGAGCCTCTTCGAAACATGCCAGAGCGTCGCTATATCGGGAAAAGACACCCAGCGCCGAACCCTTGTTGTACCACGCCGCCCCCAGGCCAGGGTGAACGATCGTAGCAAAGTTCGCAGACTCCAAGGCTTCCTCAAATCGCTTAAGCTCGAACAGCGTGGCTGCTTTGCAGGCCCATGCATTCCCATTACCCGGGTTTCGCTCTGTTGCTTGATCAAAGCAGGCAAGAGCCTCTTCACCACGACCCGCAGCGGAGAGCTCGTTGCCCCTATCCGTAAGTCCATCCATGCTCAACACTGGTATATGTGCAGTGCGTTCAACCAGCTGTCTTGGCAATGTGTCATTGAAGGGATCGCACGGGTTTGTTGAGAACTCGATATCAATCGACTTCCAGCCCATACCAGCCAGAACGCGAACAACATTCGGATAGGAGAAGTCTTCGATGCCCGCGAGAAACAACGCCTCAAGGGCTTCAACGCGTAGGAAGAGGTGTCTACCAACACGCCAATGCAGGATGCCGACTCGGTCAGGTTTCCGGTGCGCAAGCAATGCGACTGCCAAAGAAAGTGCGGGCTGAGGGAGATCGAGCGTTAGTCCTCCCGGAAACACCGCGTTTAGCACGGAGTTCGATTTGAACTGCGGCACATTGGAAATCAAGTCACGCATTTGCGTCGGTGCAATGATCAGAGGCTGCGCCATACACGTGACACCTGGCCCACAAGTCCCGATCTCACGAACACCCTTGATCATATCGACGGGTGTCCGTTTTGGCAGGGTGACTTCGATTCCCGGTTTTACTTCTGCGCGATTCGAGGAGTCACCCCGTCGGGAGGATGAAGTTCCGAAGATTCTTGAGAAGAAGCTCATTGTCTCCTGTGTGTCCCTTATCAGGTTTGCTCATGACCCGGCGCCTCGCCCGCAGCCTTCCGAACCGCTTCCAACATGATGAGTATCTTATTCGCCCGGGCATAGAAACCGCGACTCAACGCAAGCTTTCGCGCCTCGCGAAGGATGGGCAGACCATCCTTGGGCATACCCAACTTCCAAAGGCAGTATGCTTGACTCGAAAGCGAGTTTGCAACTCCCTCTACCATGCCGGTCTGCCGAAATAGTGCTTCCGCCTCACGGTGTGCTGCCAATGCCTCGGCCAATCGACCATGCTCGCCGAGGATATTGGCCCTATTGTCTATGCACGTCCCCAGACCTTCAAGATCACCCATGCGTCTGAACAATTGCTCAGCCTCACTCAACGAAGCCAGCGCATCATCGAGCCTTGTCGCTCCGATCTGAATGACTGCGCGACTTGAGAGGGTCGATGCCAGTCCATCCCAGTGTCCCATTGTTCTGAACACTTGCTCCGCTTCCGCGTTGAGAGCCAGGGCTTCATCAAACCGTCTGCTATCGTAAAGCATCAACGCTTCACCACGGAAGGATGACGCAAGTCCCGTGAGATCACCCGACCGGCGGAAGAGCATCTGCGCCTCCTTCAGGAGTTTCACAGCGTTGTTTATGTGCCGGCCACCAAGATAGTGCGTGTCGTCACGAGTGTAGAGCACCCTTGCCTGCAAGCATAAACTCCATGCGAGTGCCTTATGATCACCAAAGCGCCTGGCAATTCCCTCCGCCTCGCGGAGGATCGCAATCGCTTCGTCATGGTGTCCGCTGTCTATCAGCAACCCTGCTTCCCCAGATAGCGATCCGGCGAGTCGTGATGCCTGACCCGTTGTCCTGAAGTGGTGATTGACGATCGACCACACCTTAAGTGATTCGCCGGTATGAGAAGTCGTCTGCAGTAGAGAAGCGAGTTCGGGCAAGAAATCCTTGTTCACCACCTCTTCTGGATGGTCAATGGACTGACGGAAGACGTCGACTATTCGCAGGTCCGATTCCTGCTCAATCATAGTCCAATACGCCCTCACCTCACACTGGTCGTGTCGCCACGATGTTGCGAAGAACTTGTGATCAGACAGGACTTCGGCCAGTCGCTTCCATGACCTTGCTTGCGCCAGTTGCCAGGGTAGTTCGTCTGTGCGACGAGGCGATGTGTCCGGCTGCTTCTCGAAGTAGTCCGCCAATCGAAGGTGAACGCTCTGTTCCAGGGGTTCCGTCGCGATATAGGCAACATGGGTTGCTGTGCGGAGAAACTCATGTGCCAATGCAAGCTTGCCGCCCCGGTTCACCAGCGCATCGGCCATGGCAAGAAAAAGCGGCGACCAAACCGCCCGCGGCAACGGCTCCCGTCCGTTGCCCAGAAGCTGGAGAAGCTCAGACTCGGAGAGTCCGAGACGTGCAGCCCACAGGAGAGATAGCGCATCTCCCACCATCCCCGTGCCCTGTCCATAATCGGTTTCCCAGCGGTCGATCACCTTCCCATAGAGCTCCAGTGGCGACTCAGCTTCAAGGCAGTAACTGATGAACTCATCAAGTTCTTCGTGTTTACCCAAAAGGCGCAACTCATTTAGCAGAACACGCAGATAGAGAGGATTCGCTGACTGGGCCGCACGCGCGATCCTATCGAGCCGTGTCGGACCGAGCTTCTTGGCGGATTGCGCAAGATAGTTCTCGATAAGTTGGGATCGCTCAATCAGATCGAGTGGCTCAACGAACATCTCCGGCCACATACGCCTCCGCGTCTCCACCAGCGATCGACCCGGAAGTGTCGACACAATAACCCGTACGTTCTCTGGCGTGACAGGTGGCAGCCAAACCAGGTCCAGTGCACCATGGCGGTCCTCCAACTGATTCAGCGCGTCTAGAACCAACACCACGCGGCCTTTCAACGAGACCATGTGAAGCCAATTGGGAAAGGCCCTGCGCAGAGCTTCAGGCGTGCTTGGAATATCTTCGCGGATGTCGCAGTGTCGCTGCAATTCACCCATGATCCGCCGAATCATCAGTGTCCAGTCCGCACTGTAGGGTGTCGCGCCGATGTAATGTTGGAGAACCAACTCGGTCGGATGTGACTGGTGATAGTGTGTCACCCAATTTGCCAACAGGGCTGATTTACCAGATCCAGACTCGCCCAGAATAACGAGTGGCAGATTCCCACTGCCGCCCGCATGAGAATCGAGCTGCCTGAAATAGTCCGCCCGGCTGATGTACACCCTCGCCCGGCTCTTGGCATACGCTTCGTGATCGATCGCCTCGCGATCAAGAGGATCCTGCGGCGATGCCGCTGGGAACAGCTCGTTTATCAGCCGCGTGAAATCACGACGGATTGCACGTCCCAATACCTTCGGGTCTTTGTAGCCCTCTCTCACCACGCAAAGATTTGCAGCCCCGGCTTGGCGGATCTGCACTTTGAGTTCCCGCAGCTTTCGGGCGGAATCGTCGTCTTCGGCAATAAAGTCCTTCCGTTTGTCAGCAGGTACGGTTGCAAGATAGCTCTGATCCCGGAAATAGAAGTAGGCCCGCCCACGCATCCCCTGCTCCCTGAGCACGCCATGGACAATCTCCAATTCCGTGACAGATTTCCGACCCTGCAGCTGTACTTGTAGCCAGGGTTCCCGATGCAGGAGCTCTTCCGGAATGGCATGCGGGATCCAGCCGTATCGCTCGCCGAGCAGCCCGATAAAAAACGGGCGACAAAGCCTAATCTCTTCCATGCAGATAGGCAGAACCTTGCCTTCAGCCTTCTGCTCATCCGTAACCCCCCACCGCAGGTCTACATCGGTCCACGTGACACCGCGTGACTCACAAAGTGCACGGAGTTCGGGGAAAACAAACTTGGCCAGATAGTCACGCTCCACGTGCATGTCGCGAAATGTGGAAGAGACGAATACGCGAATTTGTCGGTCATTGCCGGGAACCTGTGCAGGCTTTGTCATGCAAATGTACTCGGCGGGGCCCTTGATTCTCCGAAACATCCATTAGACTTATGAGAATGCCTGTACGTGGAGTCTTCGGTGGTTGCGACTTCGTTTGTCATGGGACGCTCACAACTCTCGTTATCTGAATACCCATCGATTCTCCTCAAAGATCGCCCTCAAGGCGTGTCTGCAAGAGGTGGAGACCTGCTTGCGCCAGAACTCGCCGGCGGCCATGGGATCGGACTGTAGCAAGCCGGAGAGGATGCTCAATGCGCCCACGCATTGTGA
>CAZXNN010000312.1:0-4325 GCA_964641915.1 uncultured Nitrospira sp.
ACCGGCCCGACCAATCACTTCTATTTTCTCGAAACATAGGGACTGACGATGTCGCGACTTCCCGGACGGCCGCTCACCTTCCTTCTGACCGGATTTTCCTGGCTGTTGTTCTCCTCGCTCGTCGGGCTGGCCATCCTGATCGGCCTGGTTCGAGGCACGCCTCTCCCCCACTGGATCCGGCATGCCCATGTGCATGCGGCGCTGGTCGGCGGAGTCGCGCAAATGATTCTGGGCGCAATGCTCATCTTTATCTCTCCGCTCCTCCTGACCGGCCGCACCCAACGCGAGTCCCACCCGCTCCTGTTTGTGACAATCAACGGTAGTGCGCTGGGAATGGTCGCGGGATTCGGACTCCACAACTACACGGTGCTCGGTATCAGCGGACTCTTCGTCGTCGCGTCATTTCTCTGGATCGCACGCGATACCTGGCTCCAAGCCCGGCAAAGCCTCAATGCCCCTCCGCTGAACCTCTGGTATTACGCGCTGGCGGTGCTGGCGCTCTTCGGCGGATTGGCCTGCGGCGAAACCATGGCCTTCGCATGGGCACAGCAATCGTTCGGCTATGTCCGGCTTGCCCACATCCATCTCAACATCCTGGGATTCATCACGCTGGCGATCGTCGGCACGATGCATAATCTGCTGCCGACCGTCTTGAACGCGCCGCTGGCAAGCCCACGGCACGCCCGGATCGTCATGTGGCTGTTCCCGCCGGGATTGGCCGTACTGATCGGCGGGTTTTTGAATTCCTCAGTCATGATCGAGATGGCCGGAGGAGGCGTCCTACTGCTGAGCGCTCTGCTCTACGCCATGAATCTGTTCCGGACCTGGATGGCCTCGACACATCACGGCAGCGCCGCGTCGGACCATCTCCTGGTCGGCACGTTTTTCCTCGTTCTCACGCTGATACTCGGCATACTGGTGGCGGCCAACAACCTGTCGGCCACTCCCTTGATGCCGTTCGGCTCGCTCCATCTGATCGCGTACACGCACATGGCGCTGATCGGATTTGTTCTGCAAACGATCGTGGGCGCCCTCTCCCACCTCGTTCCGGTGACACTGGCCGTGCGCCGCGTGCCGAGCCCGAAGAAACGAAGCCCCTATCTCGAGCACCTGACAAGCGTCATCAATCGCTGGAGAACTCTGCAAGTGGCAAGCCTCAGCATGGGCACGATGGGATTGGCCCTGCTGGCGTCACTCACCTGGAATGTGCCCCTATCATCGTCTTACATCCAAAGCGCCATGTGGGCTTCGTGCGGGCTGTTGCTGACCGGCCTGACCGTCTTCTCCGTCAAACTGGTCACCGTTCTCTGGACCGAGCCGGAACAGACTGTAGGCTCCTAAACCAAAGTGCCCATCACTGAATCGAACCAGCAAGTCTGCGAGAATTGTCTGCCATGGAACAGGATCTTTCGTTTTCAGACCCTCAAGGCCATTGCGTCACCGCTGTCCTGGGAACCCCTGCGAATGACACGGATCTGATCGCCGTCCTTTGCCACGGGTTTCTCTCCGGGAAACGCAGTACCACCAACAAAACCCTGACCCGGCTCCTCAACGCTCAAGGCATCGCCACGTTCGCGTTTGATTTTTTCGGTCAAGGAGACAGCGAAGGACCCTTTGAGGCGCTCACCACGACGATAGCGGTCGCGCAAGCGAATGCCGCGCTGAACCTCGTCCGGCAGAAAGGATTCGGGCGGCTCGGGTTGGTGGGATCGAGTTTCGGAGGGCTGGTCGCCACGTTAACGGCGGCGCAGCGTCACGATCTGGCGTGCCTGGCCTTAAAATGTCCCGTCGTCGATTTTGCTGAGGAGCTGCGGCTGACGCTCGGAGACGCCGAGATGGTAGCGTGGCAATCGACCGACACCATCCCCAATATCATGGGTGGGACTGAACGCATCCGGCTCCGCTACGCATTTTATGAAGACTGTCTTCGCCGCATTGCCTACGAGCCGGCAAAGACGATCACTGCGCCGACTCTGATCGTCCAAGGGGATCGGGACGAGTGCGTGCCCTTACACCAGAGTCAACAGCTAGCCGCCGTGCTGACCTGCCCCAACCGTATGGAGTTGCTTCCAGGCGCCGACCACCAGTTCACCAGAGCTGCGGATTTTAACCGCATGGCGACTCTCATTGCGGACTGGCTCACGACACACCTGACATGATCCCAGAAGATGAGCGGCATGAAACAGTTCTGCGGCTCTATCCGATTTTTAAGGAAGAGGTTTATCGGCGGCGCGACCAGATGATGCGCTGGACCGCAATTGGAGCAGGATCGCTTGTCGGCATATTGAGTATCGTTGTCTTGGTACCCGCAGCACACTCGCTCTCAACGACCTCTCGACTACTCCTGGCCTGCGCCACACTCTTGTTGGCTCTCACCTATATGGGGATCATCTGGCAGCAGCACACCCGCCACCGGCAGGCCAAACAGCAACTCATCAAGATTGAGCAGACCCTGGGCCTCTTCGGGAAATTCCCCTCGCATCGTGACAGCGCTCTCTACCCTGAAGACTGGCAGAATGAATGGACTCGGGATAGAAGTCTGCTGCAGTACATTGCGGTCCTCACTCTTCTTACCAGTATTGTCCTCGTCGCGATCCTGCAACCAAGCCTATAATCAATCCAGACTTCCTAATCGCCACCTAGGCAGCTTCCTGCCGCTGTACCATTTCGTCCGGGCAGAACCAGCCTTGCCTTCCATGGCATATGTATTCTTGAGAAGTTTAAAATACATTCACATTATTTCAATGAGTTATATTTATCGGCTTCACAGAGACTATAAGTCTTAACTGGCACATCTATTGCTTACCTTAAGGACTCTTGTCATGCGAAGCAGAACACAAAACAAATACAGGTTGATATGACGCCCCCCCTCCACATTCACACAAATAGATCAACACTCACTCTCTCCACGTACATCTGGCTCCTGGCAATGGTATTGGCAGCCCCCGTTCTCGCTGGAGAGACAGCTACTCCGAAACAGCATAGTCTGATACACCGTCCTGATGCTCCGGCATTGCCAATCGTCCCGCGTCCAGAATCCGCAGTCGTGCCCTCCCGGCCTGTTGCGGCCATTGCGCCGGCGGTGACGACACCCTCCTCACAAACACTCCACCATAAATTGACAAAAAAACCGGCCTCGGCAGTCGTCAGCACGCCTCTCGCGTCTGAACCAGGCCCTTCATCAAGGACAAGCGCAAGATTGTCTTCAGCGGGAAACATCCCGACCACGGCACTCCAAATCGGGCCAGAGAGTCCATCGAAGAGCACTCCCGCTCCGGTCGGTAACCGTACGATTGCTCCGATAGTTCCGATTGCCACGAGGCCGCTTCCGATGTCTTCCCTGAGCAACCTCGCCGCTCCAACAGCATCGCGTAATGAGGCCGCAGCCGTTCCATTGACCGCAACTGCACAATCGAACCGCCCCATAGCCAGCCTCGCACCGTCCATGTCCCGGCTTGTCCAGATGAGCCCGGGGTTAGCTGGCTTACTACAACCGTCCGCGCCTGTGGTCACGCCCTCGTCAACAACTCCGCCGTCCGCCACTCCACCTGCAACTCCGCCCCCTGTATCCAACACCGGAAGCGTCACCCTATCCTGGTCTGCAAACGGTGAAAACGATTTGGCCGGGTATAAGATCTATTTTGGAACCTCGTCTGGAAATTACACCGCTTCGGGATCGCCCACGGTGATTGGAAGAGTGACCAGCTACACCGTCACCGGTCTCCAGCGAAACACCACCTACTTCTTCGCCCTCTCCGCCTACGACAGTGCCGGCAACGAAAGTGCGCTTTCTGGCGAAGCCAGCAAGAGCATCCTCTAGCGGCTAGCGAAACCGCTTCCTCTCTCGCCTCGATAATATCCTCAACGTTGCCCAAGGCTACGCCTGCGGCGTTACCCTCGGCTGCGGCCTCGCCGGATGACCGTTTTGACCAGCAGCTTCACTCAGGATGCTCAAATAGATGATCCAACAAGGCCGCAGGAAGTCTAGCGACTGAGGCGTTATGCTTCTCACCCACCCACCCCGAGCTGCCAAGACAGCTCCTTCACCGGTGGGGTACGTCGCAGAGAGGCCGACGACTAAAAACGGCTGCTCAAAACGGTCATCCAACGAGGCCGCAGGAGAGAAATAACCGGAGGCGTATCGGTTCTCACCCACCCACCCCAAGCTGCCAAGACAGCTTGTTCTCCGAGTGGGGTACGTTGAGGATTATTTCGATCCGAGAACGAAGCCTGGGTCAGGGCGCGTCTCGGCGCGCCGGGGTTGGGCGGGTGAGAAAGGGACCGTTTTCAGCAGCCGTCACGATTTTGCGCAGCGGAAGCCAGTG
>CAZXNN010000313.1:0-4303 GCA_964641915.1 uncultured Nitrospira sp.
CATAGTGCCAAGATTTGCCCCGCTCCGTCCTCTGACCGAGAGCGTGCCGCTCTGGACTTCCCGATCCCCCGCCACGAGCATGTAGGGGATCTTGGCTTTTTCCGCCTCGCGAATTTTGAAGCCGATTTTTTCGTTGCGCAGATCGGCATCAGCCCGAAACCCTGCGGCTTTCAACTGCGCGACGACGGTATTCACATACTCCCGCTGATTGTCGGTGATCGCCATGACCACGACTTGGACCGGCGCGAGCCAGGTTGGGAATGCGCCGCCATAATGTTCGATGAGAATCCCAAAAAATCGCTCAATGGACCCCATCAAGGCCCGATGAATCATGATCGGCTCGTGAGACTTTCCATCTTCTCCGATATAACTGAGCTCAAACCGTTCCGGATTGTTGAAGTCCACTTGAATGGTGGAGCATTGCCAGGATCGGCCAAGAGCGTCCTTGATTTTAATGTCGATTTTCGGCCCGTAGAAGGCCCCGCCCCCTTCATCCAAATGAAAGGCGATCCCACGGCTCTTGAGCGCTCCCTCCAGCGAATCTGTGGCGAGGACCCACTTGTCATCGGAGCCGACCGACTTTTCCGGTCTGGTCGACAGAAAGATCTCGAAGTCGACAAAGCCGAACGATTTCAAAATGAAGAAGGTGAAGTCCAATACCCGACTGACCTCATCCTGAATTTGATCGGGTCGGCAAAAGAGGTGCGCATCGTCTTGCGTGAATCCGCGCACACGCAAGAGGCCATGCAGGACGCCCGTGCGTTCATACCGATACACTGTACCGAGTTCGCCGTAGCGGATGGGGAGATCCCGATAACTCCGCAAGTGCGATTTGTAGATCATGATGTGGTACGGGCAGTTCATCGGCTTGAGCTGGTATTCACTGCCTTCCAGCTTCATCGGCGCAAACATATTTTCCCGATAATAGTCAACGTGGCCGCTCGTTTTCCAAAGGTCGAGCCTGGCTACATGGGGCGAATACACCAGATCGTATCCATCCTTAATGTGCTGTTCGCGCCAGAAGTTCTCGATTAAGAGCCGAACCAGCGCGCCTTTGGGATGCCAGAGGACCAATCCAGGACCGGTTTCATCCTGTATCGTAAAGAGATCAAGTTCTTTCCCTACCTTACGATGATCACGCCGCTTAATCTCCTCAAGGCGCGCCAGATAAGCGTCGAGTTCGGCCTGGGTTGGGAAGGATGTTCCGTAGATCCGTTGCAACATCGGATTACGCTCATCGCCGCGCCAGTAGGCGCCGGCGGTCGTCAGGAGCTTAAACGCGCCGACGTGACCGGTGGCGGGGAGATGGGGTCCACGACAGAGATCGACAAACTCGCCCTGGCTATAGGCAGAGATTGGCTCATGCTCAGGGAATCCTTGGATCAATTCCACCTTATAGACTTCACCGCGAGATTGGAAAAGCTGAATAGCTTCTTGCTTCGACAGCTCCTTCCGCGTGACCGGCAGGTTCCGCTTGATAATCTCGCGGACGCGCGCTTCGATTTTCTCGAGATCTTCCGGCGTGAAAGGGCGCTCGAAGGCGAAGTCGTAAAAGAAACTATCTTCAAGCGCAGGACCGATGGTGATCTGTGCCGTGGGAAATACTTCTTTCACCGCCTGCGCCATGATGTGGGTGCTGCTATGGCGGTAGACCTCTCGCCCTTCTGCCGTATCGAACCGGACGGGCTCCAGGACAGCGTCTTCAGTCAGCAGCCGTGACAGATCGACCACGACTCCGTTGACTTTGGCGGCGAGGACATCGGATCCGATCGACAGGCCGCAGGCCTTCAAAGCAGCTCCCACGGTCTGTCCGTCTTCCAGGACCTGGCTATTCCCGCCTTTGAGAGTGATCTTCATCCGTCCCAGTGCTTTTCTTATGCAAACAAAAACAACAAAGGCATTCCGCAGCCTGAAGGCGAACGGATGCCCCTAGCCGGAATGGTAGGCGCGGACGGTCTTGAACCGTCGACCTTTACCGTGTCAAGGTAACGCTCTCCCCCTGAGCTACGCGCCTATTGTCCGGGTGGGCATGCTAATATAGCCCTGCCCATACTGTCAAGAAATGCAAAAGAGAAGGCAGCCTTCTTCCGGAGGTTCTGGAAGGCACCGCCTTCTCTTTGTGTTACTGGAAATGCTGCGGGGCCGTTACTTGACCGCCGAACGCAGTTCCTTTCCCGCAGAGAACTTAGGAACCTTGGCGGCTGGGATTTTGAGTGATTCCCCGGTGCGTGGGTTTCTGCCCATCCGCGCTTTCCGCTTTGAAATCGTAAAGGTACCGAAATTCACCAGAGAAACCCGCTGTCCCTTCTTTAGCGACGTCGTGACGGCTCCGGTGAAGGCCTCCAAGGCCGTGCCTGCGGCAACTTTTGTGATTCCTGCCGAGGCTGCCATTTTCGCAATCAGCTCTTCCTTCGTCATCAGTCCCCTCCTTGGTTATGAATGAATGAGGATGCCGAACGCCTGAGGCCTTTCCCATTGTCCAGACAGAGTCTCCTGCTGCACCGCAGCACTAGGAGGAGCCCGTGGCCTTTACGCGACCCCGCTTCAATGGAATATGGAGATTCGTAATCTTCTTTCTCAACGTATTGCGATTCAGGCCTAATAATTCCGCCGCTTGAATTTGATTGCCTTGGGTTTCTCGCAGAGCTGACGAGATCAGAGGGCGTTCGACGGCTGAAATCAGCATCGGATGAAGGTTCTTGGCGGCGCCGTTATGCATCCCCTTGACGAAGTCTCCCATTTTTTGGTCGAGAAAATCTTCCAGCGAGAGATCGTGTCCCTTGCTCTTCTGGGTTTCCTCGCGGTGCTGGCTCATCAGTTGGAGCATAGCCGGAGCCCGCTTCAGAACAGTTCGTGATCCCACAATGACCAAAGTTTGGTTGGGATCTATCTGTGGAGGAAGCACCTCCGAGTGGCCTTGCCCTGGGCGAGCCTCTACAACCACCGCATCATATGGGCGTCTGGGGAGATCTTTGGGGAGCGAGGCTGCATTGCGAACCATCGTGACGGCGGCGTTCCAAAAAACGGCTTTGAATTGAGCGTGGATGTCGGCATCCGCCGTCAGTAACAGAATGGAAAAAACCGATGTGGGAACCGACATGCGGGCACCATGAGAAGAAGAGGGCGGGATTATTGCCCAGGGTGGACATGATGTCAAATGGATATTTCCCTGGTAGGGGCTCGGCCGTGAGCCAATCGGGTAGAGAGAAGAGTCTGTGTTCCATCGTATGTCCCGGGAGGCTGTGCGTACGATTTTCAGAAAGTCGGCGTCGCCATGGACGAGTCTCGGGAAGCGACTCACGGGCTGAAATATTGTCGAGCCTTCCCCTGCGAGAATAGAAATTCTCACAATGGGGAAATTGGGTGCTTGACAGTGGGGATCGGGGAGCTGTATATCGTGTAAATATTAATTCCTACCGGAATTATCAAGAATGAAAGTTTCGCATCGCGCAACGTATGGAATCTTGGCTGCCGTTGACCTTGCCATGAATGGGAAAGAAGTCCCCATTCAGGCTCGGGCCATCGCCAGGCGGCAATCAATCCCTGTGCGATTTCTTGAGCAAGTGCTGCATGCGATGAAGAAGGCCGGTCTTGTCGATAGCACGCGGGGCGCACAGGGGGGGTATCTCCTATTGCGTGCTCCATCCGAGTTGTCAGTGGCCGATTTGCTTGAGGCGCTTGATGGGCCAGTGTTTCACGACGCATCACAGAACGGGACCGGGCAGCATCGCCCTGATACGAGAGAACAGCTGTTACTCGGGGCGGTGTGGGAAAAAGTGCATCAAGCAGAACGAGGAGTCCTCTCTGCTATCACGATCGATCAATTAGTTGAACGCCAGCGGGTGCTCGATCAGCAACAGAATCCGATGTATCACATCTGATTCGGCAGGCTGGTTCCGGCGGCAGCGTGTTGTGTTAGTCGCGGCAAGGGAGAAATATCTATGAGCCCTCAAGATCAGCTGACCAAACCGGAGATTAAGACCTCTCCGATTCCTCCCGCCCTGCTGGAGGAAATCGAAACATTTGAGGCGGAAGCCCTTCGCACCATGGCAGGGGAAGTCTCGAACGATCTCTTCAAACCGTTTCGATTGCAGTACGGGATTTATGGGCAGCGTCAGCCTGGCGTGCAGATGGTCCGCATCAAGATTCCGTTCGGGGGGATCTCGGCGAATCAGCTCCGACGAGTTGCTGAGCTGGCCGACCGCCATGCCACCGCCGTCGGGCATGTCACGACGCGCCAGGACATTCAGATGCACTTTGTCGAGTTGAAAGACGTGCCCACCATCATGCGCGGCCTGGCAGA
>CAZXNN010000314.1:0-4289 GCA_964641915.1 uncultured Nitrospira sp.
GCTCGAACGGCCGCAGCGTCAGGGCCTCCATCCAGCTCAGCAGTCCCGCAATTGTTTGTTCGGTGATCTCGTGAATGTCCGTGCCGGCGATTTTCACGAACCGGGCATCCGGCTTCAACCGGCTGCCGTGGCAGGCTGGGCATTCCACCGGCGTGCGGTAGCGGCTCAAAAGCACGCGTACGTGCAGCTTGTAGCGTTTCCCTTCCATGTACTTGAAAAAGTTGTTGATGCCGTCAAAGGAATCGTCGCCTTCCCACAACAGTGTCTGCGTTGATTTCGGGAGACTCCGAAACGGGGCCGTCACGTCGATGCCTTTCCGTTTCATCGCCAGCAGCATCTGCTTCTCCCACCAATCCGTTCCGGGCTTGCTCCAGGGCTCGATCGCGCCTTCGGCGAGCGATTTGCCGTGGTCGGGAATGACGAGTTCCGGATCGTAACGCAGGACATTGCCGAAGCCTTTGCATTCGGGGCAGGCGCCGAGCGGATGGTTGAAGGAAAAGAGGATCGGCCTGAGCGGTTCGAAGGTGCGCCCGCACTGCTGGCAGAGGAAATTGGTGCTGAAGGAGTGCACGCCGTGGCCGATGACCTCGACCGCACAGTGGCCGTCCCCCTCGCGGAATGCGGTCTCGATCGCTTCGACGAGGCGGGTGCGATTGTCCGCCCGGATGACGAGCCGGTCGAGCACGACGTGCAGCGAAGTTGCCGTGTGGAGCGGTGGATGGGTGGTCTCAAGCAGATCGAGGATCTCCTCGCCGGCTTTGAGGCGGGTAAACCCGCGGGTCAGGAGCGATTGCAGGAAGGCCGACTCCAACTTGGCGGTGGGGGCGGCCACGGCGAAGAGGATCATGGCGCGCGCGTCGGAAAAGCGTTCGAGAAGATCTGTGGCGACCGTCTCAGGATGGAAGGCGCGGGCTTCCTGGTGACAGTCTGGACAGACCGGTTTGCCGATCTTGGCAAAGAGCAGGCGGAGCAGGTCCGCTATTTCCGTGGTGGTGCCGACGGTCGACCGGGCGGTGCGCACCTGGTTCTTCTGTTCGATCGCAATCGCGGGACGCACGTTGAGGATGCGATCCACGTCGGGTCTCGCCACCTTGTCGATGAACATGCGTGCGTAAGTCGAGAGGGATTCCACATAGCGCCATTGGCCTTCGGCGAAGAGTGTGTCGAAGGCCAGCGACGATTTGCCCGAACCGGACAGACCGGTGATGGCCGTGACTTGATTGTGGGGGATACGGAGCGAGATATTTTTGAGATTATTCTGCCGCGCGCCCTCGACGATGAGGTCGGAAGATGGAGGTGTGGGCAGAGGGGTGATGTCCAAGCGAATCATTCCTTTCGGAGGATTGGCGATCCTATCAAGCGTAGTGGCGGGCTTCAACAGGGAACGGGGAAAGTCTTGGCGATCCCGTTCAGTAGTGAGAGGATAGCGGCATCCACCGGGAGGGCAGCATGATTCTGACGACGACACCGAGCATTGAAGGCAAGCGGGCGGTCAAATATCTGGGGCTTGTCAGCGGGGATGCCATTCTTGGCGCGAACATCTTCCGCGACTTCTTCGCGTCGATCCGGGATATTGTCGGGGGCCGTTCGGCCTCGTATGAAGCCGAACTGCGGAAGGCCAAAGACATTGCCATCGGCGAAATGCGCGAACAGGCCAGGAACCTCGGGGCGAATGCGATTGTCGGGATCGACATCGACTACGAAACGATCGGCGCCAGCAGCAGTATGCTCATGGTGAGCGCGAGCGGCACAGCCGTAGTAGTTGAGTAGCAGGAGACTGAAAATGCCCGCCAGCTTCGTTCTCGCATCATTCAGACCCTCAACGTACGGAGCCCACTTGAGGCAAAGTGCCTACCCGCTCGCATATGATCGAAGCGAGCGGGTCAAGCGAAGCTTGGTATGTACCTCCTTGGCCCTTCACTCGCTGCGGCCTTGCCCGCGGAACGGCGCGTCTCGGCGCGCCGGGGTTGGGCGGGTGAAAACGGCGGCCATTTTGAGCCTCCTGCGGGAGCACGGTATTGGACTGTGAAGAGGAAGTGATGATGTTGCTGTCGAACGTTGAATATCTCAACCTCGGCCGTCAGATTGCGCGGCTGCTGGGCTCCAGCCTCGAAGGGGCTTCTGCGGATGCCCTTCGGGAACTCGCGCTGGCCTACGATCCCTCCGCCAACGATGCCCGGATCAGCGCCGAGGTCTTTCTCTTTCACAAGTTTCTCCTCATGCAGGCCTGTGTCGGCGTTTTTCCTGAGTCGCATGTGGCCCATGTGGTCGGCGGGTTCTTCGCTGCGTTGAGCGAGAAGATGAATGGCTTGGAACTCGGCTCGGAACGGCAGCAGGCCATGGAGCAGATGTGGCAGCTCCGCGCCGGGCAATTCGAGCAGCCGTTCTCAAACGATCGCGCCGAGTTTCTCGGTGCCAGTCCGGATGCCTCTCACTGGAAACAGACCATCTCGCGTTTTTGTCAGAACGTGAAAGAGATCGCCAACCCGCCCGATATCTGGGCCGGCAGGAATAGCCCTTCCCAGGAAGCCAGCCGCACCGTCACTCACGCTCTCAATCAGATGATCTCGACCCTCAATGAGATGAACCGGCTGCATTTCAGTGGGGCGGTGTAATTTAAGGGCGATAGATAAGACCATCCGCTAGAGAGCCTCTAGGTTGTAATCAGTCGTGTGTAGACTGGTGGGCAGATGATTGAAGAAGTTCTTCCCTTTCTAGCTTCTGCCGTCTGGTGGGGTCTTTGGACTGCAGTGTTTCTCCCGCTATCGCGTATGTATATTGGGTTACTCCTTCACGTTGGGGAGTTCGCTTGGCCATGGAGATATGTGTGTGGTGCAGCGGTGTGGGTCATGTTCTCGTTGCTTGTTGTGGTTCCGCTTTTGGGGGGAATTGGCTTTGGTGTGAAGTATAAGCCGGAGTTTCGAGAAGCGCCCGCGTTAATCTGGTATGGCTGCTGCTTTGTTGTTGCCCTCATTCCGGTTCATAACAGCATTAAAAATGAGCTTCCGCGCCTTCGAGCAAAAGGGATGTTTTTGGACTGGTATTGATGCGCCTTCCTCTTTGAGTCTAGTGCCGCCGCATATGCTATCGTTCCCTTCCGGTAGATGGTAGATCTGGTTCAGTCAGCACTCTATAATTTCCATCCAAGCTCATTCTCATCGGCGAATTCCCATGGATCTCTCTCCCTATCTCTCCCGAATCAACTACTCAGGCGATCGCTCTACTTCGCACGACACCCTATGCGCGCTTCATCTTGCCCATGTCCTGGCTGTGCCGTTCGAGAATCTGGATGGCTATCGGGGCGTGCCGGTCTCGCTGGAGCCTGCCGATCTGTTTGCCAAGATCGTGGCGGCGCGACGCGGCGGGTATTGTTTCGAGTTGAACGGTCTCTTCAGTCTGCTCCTGGAAGCCATGGGGTTTGAGGTCACGCGGCTGATTGCGCGGGTGCGGTATGGGGCGAAGCCGCCCTATCCGCGAAGTCACCAGGTCTTACTGGTCAGAGTCGGCGGGGAACCCTGGCTAGTTGATGTCGGGTTCGGCGGCAATGGACTCTTGGAACCGATGCCGCTGGAGGCGGGCGCGGAGGTTACGCAGCATTCGGAGACCTTCAAGCTCATGTCTATGGACGGTGGCGAGTACCTCCTCCAATGTCGCGTGCATGGCGAATGGGACAGCCTCTATTCCTTCACCACGGAGGCGTGCCAGCCGATCGACTACAAGTATCCGAACTACTTCCATTCGCATTCGCCCGACTCGATCTTCATGCAGCGCCGTATCTGCACTATTCCAACGACCGAAGGGCGGAAGATTCTCGTCGATCGTACGCTGAGTGTGAGACGGCAGGGCAAGACGGAAAAGTCTTCTGCGGAGAGCGAGGGGGACTACGCGCGGCTGTTGCACGATCACTTCGGGATCGTGCTCTGATCGTCCCTAGCGGAGGATGAGTCGGACCACGCCCACGCAACTCATATAGAGCGCGAGCGATCCGGCCATTGCCGGCCAGAAGCCGAAGCGCGGGACGCCGACGATCATGGAGACGACATAGACCGTCCAAAACGGCACGAACCAGAGGAGATTCTTTGCGTAGCTAACGATGGCGTCGTTGCCGCCGTTTAGATAAATCAGAATGAAGGTTGCGCCGGTGATCGCGGGGAAGGTGCTGGCGAAGGCTGCGAGAAACGAGCGGCCTTGCGCTCCGAGGTAGGTCGAGACGCTGACGATGGTGCCGCCTAAGAGAAAATAGAGCACATATTTGCCCAGGTCATTCACGAGTCTGCCTCCTCCGGATC
>CAZXNN010000315.1:0-4270 GCA_964641915.1 uncultured Nitrospira sp.
ATGATGAAATACCTCTGCCTTGTCTACCTTGAAGAGAGGATCTTGAACGGATTCACTGCCCCTGAGCGTCGTGCCATCTCGGACGAAGCGATGGCCTATTGCGACAGATTGCAGAAAGCCGGTCAGTTGCTCGCAGCCTCTCCGCTGCATCCGGTAGAAACCGCCACGACCGTGCGCGTCCGAGAAGGCAAGACCACGACCACCGATGGGCCATTCGCAGAAACCAAAGAACAACTCGGTGGGTTTCTCATGATCGATGTACCCGATCTGAATGATGCGATCCGTATTGCGGCACAGTTCCCAGCCGCCAAATTCGGCAGTATCGAAGTGCGTCCGATGAAGGAGCTTGGCTGCGCGGACTAACGGTCACATGAATGACGACGCAGCAATAGGAACCCGCATCAAGGTTGGCGAGATCTACCGCAATGAATCGCGGCAGGTCCTTGCCACCTTGATCCGCCTCCTTGGCGACTTCGATACAGCCGAGGAAGCCTTACAGGAAGCGTTCGCGGTTGCGATGGAACAATGGCCGCTAGACGGTGTACCGGCCAATCCTCGCGCATGGCTCGTCTCAACCGGGCGATTTAAAGCGATCGATGGTATGAGACGGCGAGCACGCTACAACACCTCTCTCGCTGAACTCGCTCAGCAGATCGAGACTACGACCAGTGACCCATTAGAACAAGAGGATGAACATATTGAGGACGACCGCCTGCGGTTGATCTTTACCTGTTGCCATCCGGCTCTTTCCGAAGAAGCGCAACTTTCGATGACACTACGGGAAGTTTGCGGCCTCACCACCGAGGAGATCGCGCACGCTTTTCTTGGCAAGCCGACCACGATCGCACAACGGATCGTGCGGGCAAAGGCAAAGATCCGTGACGCCCGCATCCCCTACGAAGTTCCCCCGCCGTCGGAGTTACCAGACCGATTGGATACCGTCCTTCGAGTCGTGTATTTGCTGTTCAATGAAGGCTACTCCGCGTCATCCGGAGCCTCACTCACCAGAGCGGATCTCTCTGGCGAGGCGATCAGACTCGGACGTCTATTGTTACAACTTTTGCCGGAGCCCGAAGTCATAGGCCTTCTGGCCTTGATGCTCTTGCATGAATCGCGAAGACCGGCACGCACGTCGGCCACCGGGGATCTCGTGCTCTTGGAACAACAAGACCGCTCATTCTGGAATCGAGAACAGATCAGCGAAGGCATCTCATTAGTAGAACGGGCACTGGCCATGAAACGCATTGGACTCTATACACTCCAAGCCGCCATCGCCGCTGTCCACGCCGAAGCTCCGAGCGCCGAACAAACGGATTGGGCACAAATCATCGCCTTGTATGATTTCCTTTTGCGAGTGGAACCGTCACGATTATTCAGCTCAACCGAGCAGTCGCGGTCGCCATGCGTGATGGACCGGCTAAAGGCCTGGAGTTGGTCGATGGGCTCCTGGAGCGCGGTAAGTTGGCCCAGTATCATCTGGCCCATGCCGCACGAGCCGATTTCTGTCGCCGGTTGGGCAAGAAGGCAGAGGCCCGTGCCTCATACGAACGGGCCCTGGCCCTCGCCAAGCAAGAGCCAGAGCAGCGGTTTCTGAAACAACGCCTGATGGAGTTAACCTGAACGGGTTTTCTCACTCCTTCAGGAGATGAGTCGCATGCGTGACCGCCGCTCCCGCACGAAGCGCAGCCGCAACGAAGGCCGTCTCAGCAAGCTCCTCCTCAGTTACTCCCGCTTTTCGAGCCGCGTCCACATGGATCTCGATACAATAGGGACACTGTGTGGTCAACGCCACCGCAATGGCCATTAACTCCTTGTACTTCTTCGGAATGGCACCGTCGGCAAGTGCCGCCTTGTCAAATGCGACAAAACTCTTCCACGCTTCATTTGCGCCGGCACCGAGTTGGGGCAGCTTCTTAAGATGTTTTGAGTCGTACATAATTTCTCTCCTGTGGTTGAATACATCCAGAAGGCAGATCAGCGTCAGCGTACCATTTCAAGAGAACGGCGCACACAGAGTGATCAATGTGACAGGACTTCCACTCACTCTGCGCGAATCTGACTCTGCCAGAAATGTCATCTGCCCCCACGCACATATCAACCGCCCTTCGGTAACGGAGCGGTCGATGTCGATTTTCTCCGGGTCTAACAACTATTTTATGTCACGGGAGGTGCTTCATGAAATATCTGCTGCTGGTCCATCACAACGAGGACATGTTCACGCGTATGCCCGAAGGTACCAGGAAAGACATGCTCGCGGAATCGATCCAACTCTGCCACCAGCTTGCCAACAAGGGACAATATGTCCATGCCTCGCCGTTGCAACCAGAAGCGACAGCCACGATCGTTCGAGTGCGCGACGGCAAGAGTACGGTGACCGACGGGCCGTTTATCGAGACCAAAGAACAACTTGCTGGATACTTCCTGGTTGATGCCGAGAACCAGGAGGAGGCTATCAAGATTGCTCAACGAGTGCCAGGAGCACACATCGGCACGGTCGAAGTCCGACCGTTGATCAAGATTGCTGGATTGCCAAATGAATGAGCAGATGGCTGATAGCTTATGGCTTATAGCGCAATAAGAAAGCACGAAGCCCGTGGGATATGCCATAGACTCTGCTCCGACATGAAAGACGAAACAGACCCGATAGAGAGGAGTACGACATGAGCACAATTCGACTGCTGGTTGGAACAAGAAAAGGTGCGTTCATCCTCACGTCGGACGGCAAACGGAAACAGTGGTCCGTCGACGGTCCGCATTTCGGCGGATGGGAACTGTATCATCTCAAGGGATCGCCGGCCGATCCCGATCGGATCTACGCCTCGCAAACCAGTAGTTGGTTTGGGCAAGTCATTCAGCGATCGGATGACGGCGGCAAGACGTGGAGTCCGCCCGGCACCAAACCGGAAGATCTCATGGGTGCGGATGGCACGCCAAAAGGCGAAAGCAACATGTTCCTCTATGACAGCTCCATGGAAACGGGCAAGCCGCTCACGACTCATCAGCACTACGACGGCTCGCAACGTCCATGGGAGTTCAAGCGCGTGTGGCACCTCGAACCGTCGTTGATCGACCCGGATACCGTGTACGCGGGTGTAGAAGACGCAGCAATCTTCAAGTCGACTGACGGCGGTACCACATGGAAGGAGCTGGCGGGACTGCGCAGCGCCAAAGGCCAACTCTGGCAACCGGGCGCAGGCGGTATGTGCCTTCACACCATCTTGCTGAATACCGGACAGCCGGACCGCATGTTCGTCGCCATCTCGGCAGCCGGTTCCTTCCGCAGCGACGATGCCGGTCAAACGTGGCGGCCCACCAATAAGGGGCTCATGTCGAAGTATGAGTTACCCGATCCAGATGCCGAGGTCGGCCATTGCGTCCACTGCATTACAATGCATCCGTCTCGTCCGAACGTGCTGTTTATGCAGAAACATTGGGATGTGCTGCGCAGTGACAATGGCGGCGAATCCTGGCAAGAGATCAGTGGAAATTTGCCGAGCGATTTCGGATTCCCAATCGCCGTGCATGCCCACGAACCAAACACTGTATACGTTGTGCCGATCAAGAGTGATTCCGAGCACTATCCGCCGGAGGGTAAGTTGCGCGTATATCGCAGTAAGGTCGGCGGGAACGAATGGGAAGCACTCACGAAGGGGCTGCCCCAAGAAAATTGCTACGTCAATATTCTGCGTGACGCCATGGCCGTCGATCAACTCGATCCCTGCGGTATCTATTTCGGTACAACGGGAGGGCAGGTCTATGGATCCGCCAATGGGGGCGACACATGGGAACCGATTGTGAGGGATTTGCCGGCGGTACTCTCAGTTGAGGTACAAACACTCGGTTAGAAGGGCGGCGGATTGAGTGGTGAGCTAGAGCTGGTTTCTCGAGCGGCATGAACAACGGAGCAGAAGATGGTACGTGTGATTCTGCCTCAACATTTGCGAACCCTGGCACGAGTTGATGGCGAAGTCACGCTGGATATCTCCGGCCCGGTCACAGTGGATTCGGTACTCGATGCCGTGGAGGAGCATTATCCAATGTTGCGAGGCACGATCCGTGACCATAGGACGAAACGCCGACGACCATTCATTCGTTTCTTTGCTTGCGCGCAGGACCTTTCGCACAACTCGACAGACGCTCTCCTCCCAGCAGCCGTAGCAAGTGGGGTCGAGCCATTACTGATCGTGGGCGCTATGGCCGGAGGATAAGAGGTTGTCGATTTCGGCTCTCCTGATCGACTAAGAGTAAAGCGACCGACAGACATGGCTCC
>CAZXNN010000316.1:0-4230 GCA_964641915.1 uncultured Nitrospira sp.
GGCAGGGCATTCACCCCGTCGATTTGCAGCATCCGTAAGAGAGAACGCCAGCGCAGCGACCCCGGTCGGCGCAACACGCGCAGACAGGCGACAGTGCTCTCGCCAAGAAACGCGAGACCGCGACTACCGGACTCCAGTTGATGCCACGCGGCCCGGCCCACTCGCTCGATCCATCCCTCTTTCCCCCCTTGCCCCTCCTGCGCGGGAACCACCCCGGACGCGCTCACCGGCTGCGTCTCGACCATGTGGAGCAACGCGGCGAATTCCAGTGGCAGGCCTTGAAGAGACGCCGTTCGTCCAGCCCGACCGGCCGCAAGGAGACTCCGGTGCAGGAGCAATGCTCCGCCCGTATCCATCGCGGTAATCTCGCTCGCGTCATAGATCACCCCGCCCCTCCCGGGCCAGTCGAGCGCGCCGGCTTGGGATTCGAGGTCGGCCACATTCGACAGGACCCATCGGCCACGGCAATACATCACGCTGTCCACGCGCTCGATCGATGCCTGCAGGTCCATCGTCATGCTCGATTCACGCCTCATGTCACCCGGCCCCGGCATCCGGCGCACCCCAGTCGCCGTGCATCCGTCATGCCAATCAGTGCGTATCCATAATCGCTCTCAGCTCACTCCCGCTGATGACTTCCCGTTCCAGCAAGACCCGCGCGCCTTCGACTAATGCGGCCTTGCGTTGCTCGAGCAACCGCTTCACCCGCTCGTACTGTTCGTCGATGATCCGCCGCATTTCACAATCGATTTCCCGGGCCGTCTCTTCGGAGTAGTCCCCTTTTTCAGAGGCCACCGGGATCTGGACGAACTGCGGCTGCCGCTCCCGTTCCAGCGTAATGGCGCCCAGCTTCTCGCTCATTCCATAGGCCTTCACCATACTCTTGGCAATGTCCGTCGTTTTGACCAGATCGTTCTGCGCGCCAGTGGAGGCCTCGCCGAAGATCATTTCTTCGGCAATCCGTCCCCCTAAGAGCACCGCAATCTTGTTCTCCAGTTCGGACTTCGTCATCAGAAACCGGTCCTCTGTGGGCAGTTGCAGCGTGTACCCGAGTGCCGCCACCCCGCGAGGAATGATCGAAATTTTCTGAACTTGATCGGATCCCGGCAACGAGATCGCCACCAAGGCATGACCGGTCTCATGATAGGCCACCCGCTCCTTCTCCATCTTATTGAGGACCCGATTTTTCTTCTCTAATCCGGCGATCACTCGTTCCACCGCTTCCTGCAATTCCGAAATCCCTACCAGGTCTTTGCCGCGCCGCACCGCCAGCAAGGCCGCCTCATTGATGATATTCGCCAGATCGGCGCCGGAGAATCCCGGCGTCATTGCCGCGATGTTTTCAAGATCCGCGTCAGGACCCAGCGGCACGTGCTTGGCATGCACACGAAGGATGGCCAGACGCCCGATCTTGTCCGGACGGTCGACGACAACGTGGCGATCGAACCGGCCTGCGCGCAAGAGCGCCGGATCGAGTATTTCAGGACGATTGGTCGCCGCCATCAAGATGACGCCGATGCGCGGATCGAACCCGTCCATCTCAACCAGCAATTGATTGAGTGTCTGTTCGCGCTCTTCATGGGCCATGGGTCCCATGCCTCGCGCTTTCCCCAGCGCATCCAGTTCATCGATGAAGATGATACAGGGCGCCTTCAGCTTCGCCTGTTCGAAGAGATCGCGCACGCGCGCCGCCCCCACTCCCACAAACATTTCCACAAACTCCGACCCGCTGATGCTGAAGAACGTTACCCCGGCCTCTCCGGCCACGGCCCGTGCGAGCAGGGTCTTGCCGGTTCCCGGCGGGCCGACCAATAAGATGCCTTTGGGGATCTTCCCTCCCAGCCGTGTGAACTTCTCCGGCGTCTTGAGGAACTCAATCACCTCGCGGAGTTCCTCTTTCGCCTCGTCCACCCCGGCGACATCGGCAAAGGTGATCTTGATATCGGTCTCAGCGTAAATTTTCGCTTTGGACTGGCCCACCTGCATAAAGCCGCCCTGGGCCTGCCCGAGCCGGCGAATGAAGAAATACCAAATGGCCCCGAAGATGGCGGCCGGGAGTATCCACGACAACACATCGCGCCAGAAGGTCGTCTCGATCACCCCGACAAACTTCACCCCGTGCTGATTCAACTCCCGCACGAGATCCTGATCTTCAACCCGAATGGTCGAAAACAGCTTCTGCGCTTTGGCATCACCTTCCGGCTTGAGCTTCCCCGTCAAGGTATGGCTGCCGACCGCGACCTCGGCAACTTTGCCGGCCACCACAAGCTGCCTGAATTCGCTGTAGGGCAGCTCTTCGATCTTCTGGAGGGAATGGATCAAGTCGTGGACGAGGATTACCGCCCAGATTGCGAGAAAGACGTACCAGATCGAAAAGGAGACTTTTTTATTCATGGCCGGGCTCCCGGCCATGTCCCGTTGCGAATCTCCGGCAGGTCTTCGCCATGTTCGGTGATGTAATGTTTGTGTTCGATGAGCTTGTCGCGCATCGCCTGTCTCACATAGTCGGCGCGGGACCCGCGCAACGGAACCCGGTCCAGCAGAGGCCCGACACAGGCCGCCGGAGCTGACTGAGGCGATGACGTCATCAGGCTCTCCTCTGAAGAGATGAGGGCAACACCGAACATTCATGGTCCAGCAAGTCACCGATACGCTCGACCGTCCCATCCGGTGACGGATAACGGCCCGGCAGCTGCGGGTCCAACGCATAATGCCCCTGGCGCGGAAGCACCGTCGTCACACGCGATCCCCAGATTTTTTTCACCGCGGCAAGAATGCGCAGCTTGTCGTCGATCAACACGTACTGCTGAGCCGGATACCGCAGCGCCACATCCTGTAACTCCTGTTCCTTATGCACATAGATCAAGACATTCCCATCGACGGCCTCAAACAATCCCGACCGCTCGACTTTCCTAGGCTGAAACACCACGTCGCCATCGGAAAGAATGACGACCTTGCCCCACCGCTTGGCATGTTCCACGACTGCGAGCGCCTGTGGGTACAGCCGGTCGGCAAACGGATAATGAATCATGAAGCGGGAGACCGTTAAGAGATGGGGATCGTGAGGATACTCGATCCGGTACTGTTGCAAGGCGCCCAAATAGTCTGCATAGCCCAGCTTGGCCCGCAACTGTTCGAAGATGATCCAATAACGTTGCTGACGCTCGTGCCCGACTTCCTGTTCGAGGTAATCCGCAAGATCTTCTGTGACTCGATCGTTGTCCAGCAGCGTGTTATCGACATCAAACAGAAACACCATGTCTGATGACGACATAAGAAACTCCCTCTCAGACGAAACGCCCCGATACCATGAACCTATCGCCCTTCCAAGCTATCAGTCATGGCGAAACTCCGCTTTGTGGGGTAGTGCAAGCAGAAGACCGGAATGGCTGACAAGAGCAATTATGCCTCTCAGCTGTCAATTCCAGTAGTTGCCGGAGACCGATACAGATCAAACGCTCTCCACAGGGGAGCCACTCCCCAGCACTCCCTAACGAACTGTAGCGGAATGCGCCAGTCTCCAAATAATGAACCTTCCGCTCCTACGACGCAACGGAGGCCGCTTCCGATCCCGGATTCGGCCTTCAGGAAGCACTGGCGGGCACAACAGAGCGGCGCTGCATATGGTAGTACAGCAACGGAATCACGATGAGCGTGAGCAATGTCGAAGCCCCCACACCGAACAGCAATGACACGGCCAGCCCTTGGAAGATGGGATCGAGGATAATCACGAACGCGCCGACCATCAGCGCGGCGGCAGTGAGAAGAATCGGCCTCGCGCGGATCGCACCAGCCGTGATGACGGCTGCCAGCAACGGCACGCCCGCCCTTTCTTGTAGTTGGATAAAGTCCACCAGCAGAATAGAGTTCCGCACGATGATGCCTGAGAGCGCGATGAAGCCGATCATGGACGTCGCGGTGAAATAGGAACCGGTCAGCCAGTGCCCCGGCAGAATACCGATGAGCGTGAGCGGGATCGGCGCCATAATGATGACGGGCGTGAGGAACGATTGAAACTGCCCGACGATCAACAGATAGATCAGGAGCATCGCCACCGCGAACGCGATGCCCATGTCGCGGAATGTTTCATAGGTGATCTGCCACTCCCCGTCCCACTTCATCGTCAGCTTTTCTTCCGACCAGGGTTGTGAGGCGTAGTACTGCTCTAGCTGATAGCCCTCAGCCGGCCGGTACTCTTCCAGCTTCTTCCCGACGCCGAGCACGCCATAG
>CAZXNN010000317.1:0-4223 GCA_964641915.1 uncultured Nitrospira sp.
GTCGCCCAGGGGGAAGAGCCACTCGAGGGAATCGTCGGGGGTGGCGAGGAAGCCGTCGAGGGAGGTGGCGGTGTAGTACTGGGTCTTCATCGCCGATCGAGGTTGCTATCGTTGGAAAGCACTTACAGTGGATTACGCAGACCTACGCTTCGGCATACTTTTCAAACTCGTCGGTGAATACCACGGTCATGCCCGTCACCGAGCAGACAAGTGCAAGGCTCTTTGACGCGTCAATGTCCAGATCGTCGCCCCTGAGGCCCTGCCACATAGCCAAGTAGTACAAGGTGCCGTATTTCTGTCCCTTCTTCGTCGCCTTTTCAACACCGCCTTTCCACGGCAACAGTACGAGCTGCCCAGACTGTGCTTGAGTTGCCAATTCCGGATCCTCAACGCGCTTTTGCCTACCCCTCTCCCAAGAGAAGATAAGGCCCTTGTCAGGGGCATTCCAGCAAGTATCCCAGGACAGGTCTTTGCGGATCGATTCCTCTTTGGATCGGAAGATCTTCATGGACTCACCTTGACATAGCCGTTCCGAAAAAGGCGATAGAAATTGTAGAGGCGGGCATCCAACCGCGACGACTAACCAGGCGTCGCTGAAGATCTGAGTATTCGCTAGCAACTCTATTCTAAAGACGAAGCCCACGTGTCTTCGTGGACAACAAGAATCGGCAATCCATCTCGCTTGTACTTCATCGCTTTTTCAATCTTGGCTCCGAAGCTTCCGTGCTTCCATTCCGCGCTTCCTAGCCCGCCAATCACCAGGTAGTTGAGTCCCTTTGTTACACCGCCAATGACTCCGCCACGCCTTACGATCGTAGATTCGCATACGTCTCGGGGTGCGTAGACGAAATTGCCAGTTAGACAAAAACGTTTTCCATCAAATGTCACACGTTGAACATTGTCAAAGGCTAATGAGGTGACGTGAGATTTCTCTGCAAGCTCTTCGAGGCCTCCGCCAACCACTTGACTCAGAGTGTCGATGAGATAGGCGCGCTCTTCTTCCGTCACCACTCCATCCGCAACCACCGACTTAATGCGAGCGTGAACGACGTCCCCGGGCCACGTTGTCGCAATTGCGCTGTTTTCGAGCAACCAAGCATCCAGGAACGCAATTTCCTCGTTGCTCAGATGCCTGTCGCAAATGAGCCCCTGCGATATCCCGATCAGAGCGCCCAATGAGCGCCTTAGATCGTTGACGTATCCTGCGCCTTGGCGGGCAAAGAGATTTGTCATCAATCGCACCTATCGATGGAATCCGTTTCTGACTACGATCTGGTCGCGAAGATAGGACACGCTTCCTGTCGTCACGCTAACGTGGCCGTTAGCCGACCGCTAGCGTGCCAAGCGCGACGGGTACCCACCAGCGCCGCTGTTCGGCGATCCCGTTCAGCGATTCTTTGGGCATCACCTTTGCGCCAATCCCGGGAACATTTTCCCTATGTGCCAAGGAAGCAATTCCACAGCGATGACGGATAGGCCGAAGACGGCGACGAGAAAGCCGCTAAGTATAGAAAGCCACGTGATGCCCGCAATAGGAAGCAAGTACAAGCTCGCCAAGTAGCATCCAATTGCGGGTGCGATGACGAAGGCAACCAGACCCACTCTCGTTAGACTGTACAGAGCGCGAACGATCTGAGTGGGAGGTATCCAGTATGCTAGGCGACTGCGTTTTCGAAGGGCGGGAATATCGCCGGCAGGGTAGACGTTGATCAAGTGAGGAAACATAGCCGCGATGTCATTTGCCTTTCCGATCAGCAGTGACTCACGGTAGCGAGTGTTGTACAAACTTCCAAGCCAAATCATAAGCACAGGGGCGAGGCTTACTTGAAGTAGGGCGGTGAGCGATTCAAAGCTGATCTTGATGTTGGTGCCGAGCATGCCAATATCCGCCCTTTGAGGAATCTCGATGCCCCTGAACTGAAGTGGTGTACTGCGGAGTTGACTGACGCGGGACCCAAAATCATGAATCAATTTGCTGGGCGGCGTGTCAGATCCCTGCTCCAGAAGGGGCTCCACTTCCTTGTAGCAGCCGGCTGAAATGCCGGGAGAAACCCATACTTTTGTCAGTTCGTATTTGTAATTGTTTACGAAGTACTTTGACTTCTTCTTTACTTCAACGTATGCGTTCCAATGTCTATCCAGTTGATCCCTGTTTTCATTTAGAGTCTTGACGGCTATTTCGAGGCATCGTGCAAGTACCCGTTCGGCTTGTGTAGTCGACGAAAACGCCACGAGCAAGACCAACACGGCCACTACCGTCAACGGGCCGCTTAGGAACAACAATCGCTCATAGCGACGGCCTAGTTGATCAGGTGTCATTGATGCGGAGTGTGCGGACGAGTTGTGATGCACCGGCCCAGTTGAGCGGCCGAACTGTCGTAAGCGGCCTTCCGCGAGCCTTTTCCGTCACTTCAACCCCTAAAACCTGTTTGAGCGGCCGCGCAAAGCGCCTCTGCCGCGGCGCAGCGAGGCCCGCAGATGCCACATGGCCGCTCGAGCGCGTTGTTAGCCATGGTCCTCACATCAGTCGCCCATCCGGACACATCTTCTTCCAAATGTCGCGCATCCAGTTATCACGAGTGGCAAGACTTCCTTCCAGGGCGCCCAGCACTGCATACTGCGCGTCAAGCATGTAGTGCTCCATCTTCGCGTGGAGCTTCCCATTCGCCACTTCGGGAATAGGGCCATAGCGAGTTGCGAGGTCTAAAGTTGCAAACAGCTTGACCTGCAGGGATCGGTAAAGAGCCCAACCTGGGTCGATCTCCGAAGCGCTAGGAGGATTTTCGATCCCGAGCGGTGGACTGAGTTGGCTGTACAGGCGAAGGACCGGTTCAGGCGTGGCCAGTTCCGCCTCAATCTGTTGTCTTGCCTCTGCGCGCGACTGCGCGCTTCCCTGGAAGGCATCGGGAAACATCAGAGGCGCCGAGTTCACTAGATCAATGAAAGAAACCACCTCGCTTTCAAGGCGAACCAACTCACGGTCCAGTACCGTTCGTGCTTGGTCGGGAAGCCTATAGCCGGAACGAGCCAGGTCCGGATTGAAGCGATAGGGAATGTCCTTGGCGTGAGCGGAAGGAGCTCCACTGCCTCGATGATTCTTGAACTCGTAACGAAGTAGCTCTCCGATATTGGGCACGACAATGATCGGCCTTTCGGATTGCGGAAACTTTCCGAAACAACGAGACCGACCGGGTTCCTTGGAAGAAATCATTTCATAGAACAACACGTCAGGCATCAAGGCCTGGCCCGCGGCGCACAGCGATTGAATATCGGGCGCCTTGGCTCCTTGGACGAAGCTCTTGTCCAGTATCACCGTCGCTGGCGCGGCCATGGGTAACGACCTAGTTGAGCGGCCGCACGCAAGCCGTCTTGCCGTGCGAGACGCGGCCCACACTGGTCCACGGACTGCTCGAGCACGGTGTTAGACGTCACGTTACCCAAACCTTATGTTCACGAGATAGGTGCCGTCCTCGTTGGCATCCCAGTATTTCGGCTGTGTGGGCGACAACGTTCCCTTGACTACTCTGTGGTCAAAGATCTCCCCCTCAATAGTCGCCAAATCTTCGATGTTTCTTTTTGCAATGTCCTTCACGGGAACATTGGTGATGGTGGGGTTCTGATGATGAAAATCATTGCGAAAACTCTTCAATATGCGCCCCATCGCGCCCGCGCACGACTCCGTCACGATCCCAGTTTGCTGAAACTGCTCAACCAGATCACGTAGGTCCTGGTTCGACGGCATTTCGTTTCTTTCCGCGATAAAGCGAATTAGGCCTTCACACACCGCCTGGGTAGTCATTGCCGTGGCCAGAAAGTAGCCATCGCGGTAGAGATAGACGCACTCCGTTGATGCATGGGCAAAATGGTGATTCGGAACTATGACTTGTGGCCGTACCTCCATGGCACGTGCCACACGCTCCTCGAGCGTTGTCTTGAATCGGGATTCCAGGTAGTGCCGGATCGTCAGTTCGTCGTCGGCGTTCAATTGTGAAGTCTGACTTTGTATGGGGTTGAAAGTCATCGCCCGGCAAAGCACCTGATATGCCGGTATGCGCTCATGAATAACACCTGTATTCTGTCCGCCAAGCAGGGTACGGTCAATCGCAACACCCTGACCGGCCTGTGATTTCCCCGTCACAGGTCGATATCCCGAGTGACAACCCGGCGTCCGGAAGGAGACCTCCCATGCCTTCGAACCCCCGCCGCACCCGCTCCAGCCGCAA
>CAZXNN010000318.1:0-4209 GCA_964641915.1 uncultured Nitrospira sp.
ATCGCGGTCGTCTATTCTATTATGGTGGGGGGGATCTGGGTTTGTGTTGTTGAGCGGGTATGGCAAGTTCCAATGGTGCGTCGTGATCCTAGGGCTCATCCTCTCCTGCCTGGTAGTGGGGGAGACAGTCGCGCAGATCGCCGGCATCAAGGTCAAGACCATCGAGATCCGTGGAAATAAACGGATTGAGTTGCCTGCGATCGCGGGCCGCCTGACACTCAAGGTCGGTGATCCCTACCAGCCGGAAACGGTCCGTGGACAAGTCAAAATTCTGTACGATACGGGGTTTTTTGAGGATGTGCAGGTCGAGACGGAGGCGGGTGAGGGAGGCACGGCGGTCGTCTTTGTCGTGCGGGAGAAGCCCTTCATTACTGAGATCGTGTACGACGGGAATGAAAGTCTGAGCGACGACAAGCTCAAAGAGAAGACCACGATCAAGAGCCAATCCTTTCTGGATCAGCAGCAAGCCAAAGAAAGCGCTGAAAAAATCCGCCTGGCCTATCAGGAAGACGGCTACTACAACGCGCAGGTGATCCCGGTTGTGCAGACGTTGGACGAAGACCGCAAGCGTCTGACCTTCTTTGTAAAGGAAGGAGACAAGGCCCGGGTCAAGGCCGTCGTCTTTGAAGGCATGCGCGCGGCGACGAAAGAGGAAGCCTTTAAGGTCACGGCCACGCGCGAGTGGATTCCCTGGTACGGGCTCTTTACGCAATTGAAGCTGCCCTCGTTCTTATCGGACGCCGGCATTTTGAAACATGATGAGCTGGCGAACGACGTTGAGCGGGTGAAGGAAATCCTGCTGAATAAGGGGTACCTGAATGTGCAGGTCGGATTGCCCACGGTGGAGCTGACGGAAGACAAGAAGTGGTTCATCATCACGTACTCCGTATCGGAGGGAGAACCCTTTACGGTCGCGGAAGTCGGCTTTCGTGGGTACACCGTCTTCGAGGAAGCGGAACTGCGGGAGAAGTTGAAAATCAAGGACGGCGAGATCTTTCAGCGGGCCAAGATTCGCGACGAAATCACACGCCTCACGGACATGTACGGCAGCAAGGGGTATGCGTTCGCCGATGTGGTGCCGAACGTGAATCCGAACAATGAAGAGCGCACCGCCAGCATCATTCTGAACATTAAGGAAGGCGAGATGATGCGGATCAGGCAGATCAATATCAACGGCAACGACAAGACCCGTGACAATGTGATCCGCCGGGAAATTCGAGTCGACGAACAGGATGTCATCGACACACCCTCGCTGAAACGGAGCTTTCAGCGTCTGAATAACTTGAACTTTTTCGAAACGGTTGAAATCCTTCCGGCTCAAGTTGAGGCCGACAAGGTTGACCTGAATGTGCGGGTCAAGGAAAAGCCCACCGGCCAGTTCAGTATCGGCGGCGGATTCAGCACGCTGGATAAGCTGGTGGCCATTGCGGATATTACTGAAGGCAATCTCGGCGGCAACGGCTACATGGGCCGCATCCGTGGCCAGCTCGGTCAGCAGCGGACATTGGGATTGATTACGTTTCGAAATCCCTATCTGAATGATGGACTGACGTCGCTTCAGCTCGATGTGTATCGCAGCATGACGAACTACATTTCGTACTTCGAAGAAAAGTCCGGTGCCAGCGTGACGTTCGGGCGCTGGTTGTCGGAGTATGTGACCGGAAGCATCAGCCTCGTGGCCGAGCAGTTGAACTTTTCTGATCCCCAGGAAGGGCTCTGCCCGGACTTGTTGCCGCTCATTTGCCGGCAGCTCGGCAACCAGACGACCACGGGATTTCGGACGACGATGTTTCGGGACACCCGGGACTATTATCTCGACCCGCGGACCGGCTGGCGTATCGGCGGCGGCGTCGACTACGGCACGCCGTTCTTGGGAGGCTCCAATAACTTTGTGAAATACACACTGGATGTGAGCAAGTACACCCCGTTGCCGTTTGATACACGATTCGCAGTGCGGGCGCGTTTCGGAGCTATCGAAGGAATCGGCGGGAAGCCCATTCCGCTGACCGAGAGGTTTTTCGTCGGGGGTATCAATACCATGCGCGGATTTGTTTTCGGAACGGCCGGTCCTGTGGTCCCGAATATCTTTTCGATTGTTGGAGCGGCAAAAGAGTTGATCTTCAACGTCGACTATATTTTTACGATTTCAGCCGATGCCAAACTCAACGGTGTGATCTTCTTCGATTATGGGAAGGGTTTCGACGATAATGAGAAATTCTCGCTGAACTTGAGAAAGGCGGCGGGTATTGAAGGCCGCTGGATCTCCCCGTTCGGACCGTTGCGTGTGGCCTATGGGCTTAATCTGGACCCGAGACGAGGCGAGCGGCAGGGTGTGTTCGAGTTCACAATCGGATCACTGTTCTAGTGAGTGATGGAAGGGGCGGTGTGACAAGGATGGCCGCAATGTCGAATCAGTTCAGGAATCTTTGTGCAGCGCTTCTCGCCGTCATATTCCTTGTCGCGAGTGGATGTGCGGGAGCGGGTGCCGGAGCTAAAGTCGAGGGGAAAATTGGCGTGTTAGATCCTGC
The DNA here is from genome assembly GCA_964641915.1 of uncultured Nitrospira sp. GTDB lineage: Bacteria > Nitrospirota > Nitrospiria > Nitrospirales > Nitrospiraceae > Nitrospira_D. Next base: position 2,529 of record CAZXNN010000318.1, read on the forward strand.
CAGAATCCTGTCCGATACTAACGCGGGGAAAAAAGCCAAGGACAATCTCACGGCTTTTTCCAAGAATCGACAGACCCTGATCGAGCTCGATGAAAAGGAACTGCGTCGGCTGGAAGAGGATTTCGTGAAACAGGCCAGTGTCCTCAGTCCTACGGCCAAACGTGATCGGGAAGAAGCGTTCCGTCGGCGCATGCAAGAGTATCAGCAAAAGGTGACGGAGCTGAATCGAGAAGTGCAGGAAAAACAAAAAGATGTGATGGACGGGTTCCGCGACAAGATCGAGACGGTGGCCGGCAAGGTCGCGAAGCGGCTGGGCCTGCAGATTGTCGTAGACAGCAGCAAGGGCGGGGTGACGCTCTATCGCGAGGACGCACTCGATATTTCAAACCAGGTGATTGAAGAGTTCAATCGGGACTATCCCTAGCAGGAGGAGAGAGATTGTATGAAACGACAGCGCGTGATCGGGATGCTCGGAATGCTGGTGGCGAGCCTGTGGTTTGTCCATGCAGCCGTCGCGGCGGAAACGTTTAAGGTCGGGGTAATGGATCAGCAGGCGGTGATGGAGCAATCCAAATCCGGTAAGCGGGCGCTAGAGGAGATGAAGAGCTATTCGCTGACCCGACAGAAAATCGTCAATGCGGACGATCAGGAGTTGAAGGATATGGAGGCGTCCCTCCAGGATCCGAACAGCAAATTGAGCGAGCAAGCGAAGCAGGAGAAGCAGGAGCAATTCCGGACGAAGCTGGAAGCGTATCAACGCCGTCTCGCCGATTTCAACCGGGAAGTGCAGCAGAAGCAGCGCGAGATGGTGACGGAGTATGCCAAGAAGATTGCGGCGGCCGCACAAGCGGTGGCGCAGAAGGAAGGCTATCAGGCCATTCTCGACAAGGGCAGCGATGCCATGGTCCGGATTGTCCTGTACCATCAGCCTGCGCTGGACGTGACGGATCGTATTGTGAAGGAGTTCGACAATCAGAATAAGTAGCGGTGGTGTGGTGACGTGACGGGGAACAGAGGAGGCAACGGCATGGCAGTGATGGAACAGGCAGAGATTCAAGCATTACTCCCGCACCGGTATCCGTTCCTGTTGGTTGATCGGGTGCTGGAGTTGGATCCCGACCGCCGAATCGTGGCGATTAAGAACGTGACGATCAACGAGCCCTTCTTTCAAGGGCATTTCCCCGGGCGGCCGGTGATGCCGGGCGTGCTCATCCTGGAAGCGATGGCACAGGTCGGCGGCGTGTTGGCCTTTAAGTCCGTGCAGGTCACCGGCCGACCGGTCGTCTATCTGACCGGCATCGACAGCGCGAAGTTTAGGAAACCGGTGGTGCCCGGCGATCGCCTGCGGTTTGAGGTGGATGTGGTCAAGAAGCGACCGCCTTTCTGGAAGATGCAGGCCAAGGCGTATGTCGATGACGATGTGGTGTGTGAAGCGGAAGTGACGGCCATGGTGACGGAAGAAAAGACAGAGTCGCGACCATAACGGGGCCATTTGCGGAGGTCTGGCGTGCAGATTCATGCGACAGCAATAGTTCATCCGGGTGCGAAATTGGCGGAGGATGTGGTCGTCGGACCGTTTTGTCTGATCGGCGAGCATGTCTCGATCGGGAAGGGAACCAGGCTGCTTTCCCATGTGACGGTCGATGGGTGGACCGAGATCGGCGAGCGGAACGAAGTGCAT
>CAZXNN010000319.1:0-4204 GCA_964641915.1 uncultured Nitrospira sp.
GCTGAGTCGAGTGTGGCTTCATTGAATTGTGCCCGAGGCAGGGATGCTTTGGGGGCATAGATCTCGTGCAGGGCGGCTTTGGTAAAGACGGCGTCGGCGCCACGCGTGCCGATCATGACGGCGTGGTGCAGGTTGGCGTCGCGAAAATCGGCCTTTTCTATGACGGCCTTATAGAGGATCGCCATGCGCATTTTAGCCGATTGGAGAGAAGCCTTGATCAGGCGCGCGCCTTCCAGATTGGCGCCTTCAAGATCGGTTTGTGAGAGGCGGGTCCCCTCCAGATTTGCGTATCGGAGATCTGCCCCGCGGAGAATTGCGTCACGCAGATCGGCCTGTCGAAGGTCGGTATCATCCAGATAGGCGCTTTCAAGATCCGCTTCCATCATACGGGCGTCATTCAGGCGAGCTCCGTCGAGCAGCGCCCCCTGCAGATTGGTCTGAAACAGCAGGGCCTTCGACAAGTCGGTCCGGCGAAGATCCGCACCCATCAAATCGGCTCCGGTTAGGACTGCCTTCTGAAGATTAGCTCCGTAGAGGTAGCTGTCGACCAGCGTCGCGTTCGTAAAGTCAGCCGACGACAAATCGGCTCCCTCGAAATGGACTCGCTCGAAGATGGCATCGTGCAGCTGGGCGCCGGATAACGCGGCGTTGTACAGCGCCGCTTCATCGCCGATCGCACGGAGGAGATTGGCCTGTGTCAGTTTGGCATGACGCAAGTCCGCACCGACTAAATTGCTGTCTTCGAGGTTGGCTTTGGTGAGGTCGGCGCCGGCAAGGCTGGCTTGCGTCAGGATGCTTTGTCTGAGATTGGCCTGCCTGAGGTTGACGCCTTCCATTCGGGCACGTTCGAGATTGACCCCTTCGAGGGAGGCCTGCCGTAAGTCGGCTCCACAGAAATCTGCCCGTTTATGCCCGGGGCTGTCTCGCTGTTCGAGCCATTCCTGGTGTGCGTGGAGTGTGCTGCGGATGGCGGCTGGAGACAAGGTGCTTTTCTTGTGTGGTTGTTCGCATCGCTGGACATGGCTTGGTGGAGATGTTGTGGTTGCTGCCAGAATTGGGGTTGTGGCAAGGGTGGATACAATCAACAGGAACAATCCCTGGCGTACGGCGGAATGGATCATCTCGGTCTCCTCTAGGTGGTTCGTTCTCACGGACATTAGTCAATGGCGGTATGTCACTTGCCTTGCTGGGAGAGCAGCCGCACATAGGCCAACACATCAATCATTTGGCCCTCGGTCAGGCTGCCGGTCCAGGCATGCATGGGACTGAAGACGATCCCATGTTCGATCGTGCGCAGCAGCTCCTCATCGGATTTCAGAAAGGATCGAAACAGATGAAAGTTGGCCGGCGCGACTCGGAGCGATGCAGCGGTGGGGCCGTCCCCCCAGCCGGTCTGGCCGTGGCAGATTGCGCAGTGGTCCTGATAGAGCGCCTTGCCTCGGTGCAGGTCGGCGGGAAGATCCTGGGCTGTAACGGACAGGGCATTGAGTAAGAGGCTGACGCCGGCGGCGAATACGAGCGTTCGAGATATCCAGTGCATGATCAACTCTTCTTGGTGGTGTGGGCAATGAATGAGGTGAATAGTTGTTGTAGTTTCTTACTGCCGCAGGACGGACATTGCCCCTCACCTCGTTCGTGTTCTTTCAGGGTCACCACGATCAGCGATTCTTTGCCGCAATCGAGACACGTATAATCATACATTGGCATATCAGTAATGGCTCCGCTAGTGGAAGACCAACAGCGGACGTTGCGCATGATGAAGGACGGCGTGCGCGACGCTGCCAAGCACCATCCGGCTCAGCCCGTGGCGACCGCGAGACCCCATCATCAGCAGATCGGCGCTGATGGCTTTGGCCTCTTGAAGAATCGCTTCGACCGGAACGCCCAATGTTGATTTCGCATGAGTGCTGTAGCCCATTTGTTTCAGATCTGCCGCCACGGAGTTGATGAAGGTTTCGGCGCTCCGGAGCGCCTGGCCTTCCATTTCGCGCTCCGCGACGGCATCCACCGGCCACGGCGGCCTGGTCTGCGGGAGCACCGTGAGCGCAGTGATCGTAAGCGGTTCCCGGAATGGATGTTCCCGGAGAAACAGGAGCGCGCGCTCGGCGTCCTGCGACCCTTGCAGCGGCAGCAGCACTTGCTTCAGGGATTTTACAAAGTTCGGCAAGATCAGGACGGCGCTCTTAGAGAAGGTGAGCACCCGATGGGAGACACTGCCGATCAGCCGTTCCTTGATCGGTCCAAGCCCGCGTGCCCCGACAAGAATGAGGTCGATCTGATGCTGCGCTGCATACTCCACGATCCGATCGGCGGGTGAGCCGATCTCCATGTGTTTGGTCACGGGGCCAGAATCCATCGGCAGGAGCGACACAATGCGATCCAGCAGCCGTGCGCCATCTTCGCGCATTGTGCGCTCGATGGTCGTATAGAGTTCTTGTGCGACTTCCGGCACCATCATCGGATAGGCCGGTGACGGGACATCAAGGATATGCAGAATATGCAGTTCCTCAGCGCGGGAGAGGTATTTGAGCGCACGAACCGCCTCATAGGATTGATCCGATCCATCGATGGCCAGCAGCATTTTCATCGGCGACCTCTCTGTTGCTCAGTGACAGTCCGTTGGACAGAAGAAGAGGAGATACAGGCCGACCGCCACACCGAGCCCAATTGCTCCTACTAAAATCCAGTGCGTGCGTGTCATAGGCGTCTCCTCTTACTCGGTGGAGTCAGCAAGTCCAATGCCGTTCCATCGACTCAGATCACAGGGAGGGGTGTGAGGTGAAAGCGCAAAGGACCAAAGGGTTTCGCTCTGAATGATGTCTTGAATCCTTGCCCGTCCCTCTTCACTGAGAGCAACGTCTGTTGCCTTCTGCCCCAGGAGGTCTCGCGTGACTGTAGCAGGCCTCCCCGATGGGAGAGGAAGTGGTGAAGGCCCGGAGCTGTTGTCATGGACAGCGGCGAGCAAACCGTTGTTTCTATGCGAGGTCAGTCTCAGGATTTTGATTGTGGTGCGGTGGCATTGGCCTTGCTGATAGGGGAGAGAGCTGTTGAGTCGAGAGGTTGCCATGGGAGACAGATTGTTTTCCTCTATTCTAGTGCCGGTGGATTTTTCTCCTTGCTCGGAAGAGGCCTTTCGGGTGGCCTGCGGGTTGGCGCGGCTGTGCGGCGCCGAGGTCCTGGTGGCACATGTCATCGATACGAGCGCGCTCAGCGCTTTTAATCGGATGGGATTGCTTGCGGTGCCATCCGATCGGACGGCCCAGAAGCGGCGTTTGCGGCATTTTGCCCGGTTGAATGTTCGCCGATTGCTCGATTCCGAGGTAGCAAAGGGGATTGAGATGACTCGGGTCGTGCTAGAGGGCGCGCCGTTTGTGGAGATTGCCAAGACTGCCAGGGTCGAAAAAATCGATCTCGTCGTCATGGGCAGCTACGGAGGGCGGTCGGGGAGCGTTGATAAGATTTTCTTTGGCAGTACGGCTGAAAAAGTGGTGCGGACAGCGGGCTGTCCGGTGCTGACGGTGCCGCTGCCGGTAAAGGCGCGATGAGCACTACAATCTGCAATCAAGGAGGTTTGGCACGATGAGAACGCAGAGAGGGTGGATGTGGGGATGGGCGACTGTGTTGGGTGTGACCTGGGCGTTATGGAGTGGAGCGGATCTTCCGCTCTGGTCGCAATCTGAACAGGTCGTGGATGTGACGATCAAGGATTTCAAGTTTGTGACCAAGCAAACTACGCTTCGGCTGGGTGTGGCGACTGTGATCCGGATTAAGAACGAGGATGCGGAGCGCCACGATTTCGGTTCAACCATGTTTGAAGGGATTCCGACGCAAGTTGAGAAGGACGGCGTGATCGTCTATGGACGAGGGGTTGGGGGAGTGTTCCTCGATGCGAAGCGGGATGTGGCATTGCGGTTCAATATGTCTCGTCCCGGCCGTCACGAATTTCGCTGCTCAATCCATCCGAATATGAACGGGGAGTTGCTCCTCTTGAACGTGGAGGCCGTGTGAACGGAGAGACCGACAGACCACGCATTCTTCTGGCAACCGATTTTTCCAAATGGGCCCTGCGGGCTGAGGAATACGCCTGTTGCCTGGCCGCGACGTGGCGGGCCACATTGACCGTCCTCACGGTGTTGGAGTTCCCACCCAGCATGAATCCAAAATATCCCATCAACCAGGTCTATCTCGGCGAGCTCATGAAGGC
>CAZXNN010000320.1:0-4203 GCA_964641915.1 uncultured Nitrospira sp.
CATCCACAGGACACTTCGAAACACAGGCATGACACCCCTGCCCGGCCGTACAGAGTCGCTGAGACACCACCGCCACGCCGAGTCGAATATCCTGAGGCCGGTCGACCGGCCGCAACGCGTCAGTCGCACAGGCGGCAATACAAGGGAGATCGTCGCATAAGAGACAGGGCGACTGGTCGGCAAAAATCACGGGGGTCCCGTCGCCGGCATGACAGACAATCGCGCCCGGATCGCAGGCCTTGATGCAGTCGCCGCATTTCGTACAACGATCTAGGAATACGACTTCTTCTACAGCCCCCGGCGGCCGAAGCCAATCCGCCCGCAAGGCCGGAGCCGGCGCTTCAGGGGCAGCATCGACGTGCTTGGAAAACTCCTGCGCCGCCTTGGCGACAGACATCACGGAGTCTTTCAGAAAGTCCCGCCGGCCATATGAGGGATTGGCTGCCATTAGCATTGCCCCTAAAAAACTAAAACCGAATTTGCAGGATGGTCAAAAGGGCCGCTCGGCAAGGCCGCAGGTGAGGCAAGGACCGCAGGCGTACCCTCCGGGGTACGTTGAGGACCTTGCGAGCCGAGAACGCAGCCGACGGGCCTTTTCACCATCCTGCGACTACATGACGCCGTCGGCCCGCAGCTTATACACTTCCACGCACCGGTCGCAGCCACCGTACTCAATATCCCACCCGGGATGGTTCTCCCGAATGAAGTCCAAAACATATGGCTCCAGCTTGGTGCCCATATCTTCCACCCACGAATAGGTCGGGAAGCGGCAGAGCGGGCATGGAAAGCCCGGCATCAGCATAACCTTATTTTCCGTCTCCGGAACCTCGCCCCCTTCCACATCAACCGCGCGATCCATCACGCGCAAGGTATCGGTCGACATTTCAATCAACTCGGAATGGGTGAAATACGAGATCTGCCACAGACCTTCGAACACCGATTTCAACTGAGGCGGCGGAATTTTCCGATACCACGAGCGGAACTCCTTGAACCGATCCTCTTTGCTCAGCATCGGCTCCCGGCCCGCTGCACTCAACCGGCTATCGACACTCACGCTCCACAGCACGCGGTAGCGCTGCAGGATCAGCGTTTCTTCTCCTGAATTCTGTCCGACCTTCGTATCAGGGTCATATCCGAAAACCGGGTCGAGCATGTCCGAGATGTGCATCAGCTCGTGGCGACAATAGCGGGTCAAAGCAGGATCGTAAAACCGTCGCGGGATCAGCTTAATACCCACGCCCTTCATACCCTTGGCCTCAAAATCCCTGGCCAAATCCTGCTCGACCGATCCCCACTTGCGTAGAATGTCGACGCCTTCCTGATCTTCTTTCAAGACGCCCTTCACCAGCACAATCCCGACCTTATCCTTTAAGAGCGGATATTCGTTGAACGAATCCCGAATAATGTCCGAGAATCCCCACGTACCGAACAAATACTGGTACAGTTTCTTAAATTCCCCTTCCCGATCCTCAAGCATGAACTTCTCATAGATCGGATCGGCATGCTCATGGAACTCCTTGTAGTAGGTCGGATCGCCTTCGCGCTCCGTCTTTTCCACAAAGGAGTCGATCACCTCTTGCAGCAATGCGGGCTGAAATCTGATTTCCATTGGAAGCCTCGAAAGAATGGATGTGACGGGCACTCAGTGCGTTGACACCGCCGGAATCGCCTGCGCGCGGGGGGAATACGGCACCCCACGCCACCTTGACTTGAACGCCGAGCATCTCTTACGATCTCCCAGCGTTGACGAGAGAAGTATACTGGCCCCAAAAGCCGATTTGCAATCAAGGGAGAGCCCGAGCCCTCCCGGTGAGTGGAGTACCCAATGCCTGAACACACGATGACGCCCCCTCTTCCCAGCGCCACCCCTGAAGCGGCCGCCCCGCAGCCGCCTATCGACTTTCTTGAATATTGGAAAACCGATTGCCGGGAGATCAAGACCTTTCGAGGGCACTCGCACGGTGTCTGGGCGGTCGCTTTCTCACCCGATGGACTGACCCTGGCCAGCGGCGGCGCCGAACGCCTGGTGCGCATGTGGGATATCGAAACCGGCCGGCTCTTGCGCTCGCTCCGCGGCCATACGAATGACATCCGCGCCATCGTCTTTACCCCGGACGGACTCACCCTCGCCACTGCGAGCGAAGACCGCACCATCCGCCTGTGGAATCCGAAGACCGGCGAACCGACCAAGCTCCTGTTTACCCGGTACGATCACAATGTGTGCAGCCTCTCCCTCTCGCCGGACGGCCTCATGCTCGCGCGCGGGAGCCACAATAAGGACATCAAGATCTGGGAAGTCACGACCGGCACCGAGCTGATGACGCTCCTGGGTAAAGATCAATACGACCATCACTGGTCCGTGTGCGTCGCCTTCTGCCCGGACGGCATCCATCTGGCCAGCGGTACCGACATCGGAAAAATTAAGTTATGGGAAGTCCTCCCGAGCGGCGAGGAAAAAGTCTTGCATGACGGGCACTGGCAACGCGATGCCGACGATTCCACTGAAACCCGCGGCTACTTCATCGAAGACGACGGCGGCTTCCAAAAGCCGATGGACTACTGGATCGGGGCCATGACCTTCACGCCGGACGGCAAGACCCTCATCACCGGCAGCCGCGACAAAACCATCAAGTTTTTCGAAATGCCGAAGCTGATTGAGAAGAAGGTCCTGGCCGGGCACACGGCCTGGGTCAGATCCCTGGCCGTCTCGCCGGACGGGAAGGTGCTCGCCAGCGCCGGAGACGATAACTGCATCAAGTTCTGGGACGTCGCCGCCGGCCGGCACTTCAAAACCGTGAAGGGCCATACCGCCGGCGTCCGCCAGATCACGTTTTCGCCGGACGGCAAACGGCTCGCCAGCGCCTCCTGGGATCGCACGATCAAGCTCTGGGAAGGCGGCGCCGAACCGACTGAGTAATCCCGCATACCATCGGCAGCCGGCAGCATCAGGCCGGCTGCCGGGAGCTCTCACAACAACGCCTCATACTTTCCGACAAGCAACTCTCCATTCCGCTTCGCCATCGCTGCCCGGCGCAACCTTGGCCCACTGCTTCGTCGCTTTGCCCTGATACACCAGGCGGCCCTTACCCATCTGCTCCGCATAGTACTTGGAGAATAAGAGGCGGCTTCGATTGCTTTGGCAATCGTACTGCTTCTTGGTTTTGACCGAACGATACGGCCCCCGCGCAACTTGCCTGGTTACAGTGAAGTCTCTCAATGTCCAAAGCGTCACGGTCTTGTCTGTCTGGCCGATTGTCGCCATATCCACGTAGCCGTCGTACTTGTGAGTCCCGCCTACCCGCACCCACTCCGCCAAGACCTCTCCGCACATCAAGACGATGAAAATGAGAGCGAAGAGCCCACGGATCATCATGTTACCCTCTTACGCATGTGATGAACGGCGATCTCACGAAGGATAGTCTACCGGTGACAGCTAGGACTCTTCTTCCTCCACATCCTCGACCGCCTGCTTCAGCGCTGCGACAAAGGCTTCCGGCTGAGCCAGGGCCGCCTCTGTCAGCTGAAACTCTGATACCAACACGCCGGCTTTATCGACAATGACGAGACGATACCCTGATTTCATACCGTTCCTTTCAGAATCACGGGGGGGACGGAAAGAGAGAGGGGGAACAGCACGGGTATTATCTATTCCTCTTCTCCCTCGTCCCTTGCCGAGGGGATCCCGTAACGTTTGCACTTTTCCCACAAGGCTTTGCGGGACAGGCCCAAAATCTTCGCGCCCGTCGTGCGACTCCCCTCCACCCGTTCCAAGACAGAGAGGATGTAGTCTTTCTCAAAGGCTTCTCGGGCTGTCGAAAGCGCGGTGAGCGACAGTTCTTTCTTTTTTGGTTTTCCGGTTAACCCCTCATTACAAAAGCCGCAAGACTCTTGCGGCTCCCCGCCCAGATAGGGGCAGGCCTGAAAACCGCACAGATCGGACGGCTGAATCGGCTCCCGATCACGACCCAGCGCCACGGCACGCTCGACCATATTCTCCAGCTCGCGCACATTACCCGGATAGGAATAGCGGAGCAGCAGCTCCCGGGCCGGCTGAGAGAAACCCCGCAGCTTCTTGTTCATCTTGGTTGAGCAGGACTGCAACACGTGATCGGCAATGACGGTGATATCTTCTTGCCGCGCGCGCAGCGGCGGAATCACTACCTGGACGACGTTCAGCCGATAGAAGAGATCTTCCCGGAAGCG
>CAZXNN010000321.1:0-4200 GCA_964641915.1 uncultured Nitrospira sp.
TTCCTCCGCCCCAATCTGAGCGAATCGCTCCACGCCACCATTCAGGACTGGTCGGGCTTCGTCCGGGCTTTCGAGGGCAAAGACATCGAGACGCTCAAGACTTTCCCTCCCTTCCTCGACGATCTGGTCTGGGAGAAAGAATATCGGAAGGTGGAGTGGAAAGATGTGCCCTATCGCAAGACGATCACCGAATTTCTGAAGACCATCGATGAGCAAGTGCTCGTTCCAATCAACCTGGGGGCCTTTGCGACATTGAAAGAGGCCAAGCGGTTGCTGGCTCCCGGCGCGGTCGGCTTCAGCGCCTTCGATGCCGGCACGGCGGATATGCAAGTGCTCAACGATCCGGACAAGCCCTGCTATGGCCAGTTCGGCGGGCAGTACAGTTTCATGATCAATTTCGCCTTGGTCGAGGCGATTGCGAAGCATCTGGGGTTGGGCGGGATCACCATCGAGCCGCAGCGGGAATTCGTCGGCCGGTCGTTGAATACGAATGTCATTACGCTCATGGATCTCCTCGCGACCCATCCGTCCGCCGGACCGAAGTTGCAGCCGTGGGAGCAGGATCGTCTGGTGTTGAAAACCATCAAGGCATTGAACGAAGCCTACGAAAGCCCCTACAGCCGTAAGTTGGATTTTCCGCTGCCGCAGAATATGCCGATGGAAGAGCGGGAAACGTTGAACGGGATGCTCCTCTCGCTCAAGCGCACCGGCGTGCCTGACACAGTGGCCTACCTGACCGAGGAAGAACTTTCTGCGACGTCACGAGATCTGGAAGCGGTCGGGTACGATCCCGATACGCTGAACGTGGCGCTCACGGCTCCTCCCAGCCCGATTGAGTATCATCACTTCCTCTGCAAGTGAGGCGGTAGAACAGCCGTCAGCATTCAGCTGTCAGCGCTCAGCTCCGGATCGAAGGCCGAGTCAGCGAGGGGACCAGGTTGCTCTGGCTGATCGCTGAAAGCTGACAGCTGACCGTTAGGCTTGAGAGCTGACGGCTGATAGCTCTCTCTTCATTACCCGCTCCCTCCGCGCCTTTCCACGAGTTTCCCCTTGACTTGTCCTTGAGTTTTCTATAGCCTTCCCCGCGATTTAGGTATCTCTCCCATCTTTCGTACTGGATCGGGGGAGTGCAGGCGAAACTGGGCAGACGGCGCACGTTACACGAGGTAATACATGTTTGGCTCCTTCGGCTGGATGGAATTGATGCTGATCTTGATCATCGTGTTGATCATTTTCGGCGCGGGAAAATTGCCGCAACTGGGCGAGGGGCTTGGTAAGGCGATCAAGGGATTTAAGAAGTCGGTCCACGAGGCCGATGCCATCGATGTGACGCCGGGCGAGCAGCCGGTCGGCCAGCCGCAAGTGCAGGCGCAAGTGGTGGGCCAGCCGGAAGCAGTGCCGCCGCCGGCCGCGCCGGTCGCGCAGCCGGGACAGACGAAGCAGGGATAACGCAGACGGAACGGGTGACGAGTCACGCGTGACGGGCATGGTGAGAAACAACAGATTAACCAGAAATAGACGCGTCGCCGGTCGCCGGTCACACGTCGCAGGTTTCCCAGATGTTTGGATTAGGCGCCGGCGAAGTCTTAATTATCCTGGTGATCGCGTTTCTGTTATTCGGGCCCAAACAGCTGCCTGAAGTCGGGCGGCAGGTCGGGAAAGCCGTCAAAGGATTTAAGGAGACGGCGGAAGATCTGCGGAAGTCGGTAGAGCCAGAGATCAACATGATCCAGCAGGAAGTGAAGATGGTCGAGCAGGACTTCCAGGCGTCGATGAAAGAAGCGGAAGAGGAAATCAACGCGGCCGGCAAACAGGCAGAGGATGGGACCAAGTCCATCAGTCAATCCGGGCAGGCGTAGAACGGCGTGATGGGCGCGATTCGCGTGAAAGGCGAGAGGGGCGGCGCCGGACTGAAAGTGAAAAATCGCAAGGCGAAATTCCGACACTGTGGTAACTACATACGTAGGGGGGACGGAAGCGAAGTCGGTTTCGTCTTCGCGATCCGGGAGGAGTCAGCACCAAGGAAGTCGTCGTAGTGGAAGTAGTTGGATCTCAAGTCGGCAGCCTGTCTGTGGGAGTGGAGCCAACAGGGGCTGTTATCCAATTCACAGGAGGAACGCTATGAGAAGCATCCAAGGACGGACAAGGTTGGCCGGTATGGCCGCCTTCTTCAGCGCGGCCGTGATGGCAGCGGGTATGTCGTTCACGGCAGCCCCGGCCCAGGCGGCATTTGAGCTGCCGGAAGGGGCAAAGATCACGAATGTTCCCGCCATTCCTCGTGCGATTCCGCAAAAGGAAGCGTACGAACTCTACGATCCGAAGATCGGCAAGAACTTCGACATTAAAAATTTCTGGATGCGCGCGGATGTCCGCGTGCGGCCGGAAATGCGCAACGCGGCTTGCTTCGGCAGCGTATTTGCGTCAGCGGCAGGCAATTGTAATTCATTGGCTGCGCCAGCCGGAGTCAAGGGCCGCAACAACGACTCCTTCGTGCAACAATGGGTGCGCTTGGGTATTGGCTACGACCTCTCGCCTGACGTGAATTTCTACATGGAGATCATCGACTCGGCAACGTGGGGTGCCAACGGTACTGCAGGTGGAGCAAATGGCGCCGGCGGCGTGGATGCGTTGAATCATAACGGTGCGTCCGGAAGTGGCGGAGGCAACAGCGGTCGCTTGGGAGTCCGGGCTGCCTACATGTTGGTCCGGAACTTTGCCGGCGTCCAAGGCCTCAGCTTGAAGGCCGGTCGGCAATACGTGATCTTCGGCAACCATTCACTGTTCGGCCACTTCGATTGGGCCAACACCGGTTATTCTCATGACGGTGTGATGTTGCAATACAGCACCAAGTCCATCGACAGTTACTTGGGCTGGTTTAAGCAAGCTGAGACCGATCTCGGGCAGGCTGCCCCGGTGGGTAGCTTGAGCAATGGCATCAACGCCAACGCGAATACAGGTGAAGGCACAGCGGACGCCGACATGATCATTTTCTACAACCAGATCAAGTCAGTGCCGGGCTTCCTGATCGAGCCCTACTATGTGTTTTACAAGAACGCCACGAACTCTGCCAACTTCTCTGGGCAGGGCCAGGGAACACCGAAGCATTCGAACCAGACCCGTCACACATTCGGTAACCGGATCGAAATGCGCAAGGGCAACTTCGATGCGATTAACGAAATCGTGTACCAGACAGGTGCCATGGGCGACAACGGCGCCGGCAGCGCCTTGGCCGGCGGCGCGGGCGGTTGCGGTGGCAATGGCCGTTGCTTGAACATCAACGCCTGGGCGACCAGAAACTGGATTGGCTACACAATGTATGAGGCTGCCTGGAAGCCGCGCTTGGCCTTTAACTTCGACTATGCCTCAGGCGATGGTCGAAACAATTGCGGTCAGGCCGGTTTCGCAGGGCAAAATTGTAAGACAGCTAACACCTTTGAGAACTTCTTCCCGACCAACCACATCCACATGGGTTATATGGACGTGCAAGCCTGGAAGAACATGATGAGCCCCTCGGTGAACTTCCAAGCTCGTCCAAGCAAGGATGACCATGTGGAAATTTGGTACACGAACCTGAACCTCGCGAATGCTCAGGACAACTGGTATCGCGGTGCGCAGGGCGCCTATGTGTTCTCGAGAGTGGGGAATACCAAGAAGCACATCGGAGACGAAATCGACTTCTCCTGGACCCACATGATGATGGACGGCAAGTTGTCCTTCCAGGCTACTTACGGCTACATGTTTGCGGGTTCCTACATCGAACAGAACCTGGGCACCAGCACCAATCAACAGTGGGGCTACGTCCAGCTCTGGATGAACTTCTAAGAGCAGTGGTCGAACATTTGCTCGTGACGCGCTGATCCGCGCCACGTAGCCGATCCAAGAAGCCCCGCGGGGAGATCCCCCGCGGGGCTTCTGCTTTTCAGGGACAGGCTCCGCGCCTCGCAGTGCCTGTCCCCCGTCCTTGCCCAAGCTCTCAGCCGTCAGCGATCAGCCTGAGGGAAACGGCTTTCTTGTACGGATCTTCCTTCCCACCCTGACTACGTACGGACACTGGTTCCCTTTGCGGTCGAGTCGCTTGTCAGGGATCAATGGGTACAGTACACTTGCCTCTACAAGAGAGACCCTGTGGCTTTCGCGAAGCGGGAGGAATGAACATGAAGCTCCATGTGGTGATCGAACAGGATGAAGCCGGATACTATG
>CAZXNN010000322.1:0-1928 GCA_964641915.1 uncultured Nitrospira sp.
GCGACGCCGTCGCCGCCAGGGGCTGGGTGAAGATGTGTTGGCCGGTTGAATACGGCGGCGAAGGCAAATCTCCCTGGTATCAGTACGTGCTGGCGGAGGAGTTCACCCTCGCCGGTGTTCCGTACGGCCGAGGAACAGCGACGATGATTGGGCCGGCAATTGAGAGATTCGGAACCGATGAGCAGAAGGCCAAGTATCTGCCGGGCATCTGGAGCGGCGAAATCACACTCGCTCTCGGTTACTCGGAGCCGAACGCAGGCACGGACCTCGCCGCCCTCGAGACCTCGGCCGTCCGCGACGGCGACGACTGGGTGATCAACGGCCAGAAGCTCTGGACGAGCGGCGCCCACGTTGATACCCACGTTTGGCTGGCGGTTCGGACCGACCCTGACGCCCCAAAGCATCGAGGCGTCTCCATGTTCATCGTTCCCTTCGACTCTCCAGGCATCACCGTCCGGCCGATCTGGACCATGGGCGGAGTCCGTACCAACGAAACCTTCTATGAAGACGTCCGCGTGCCCGGCGATGCCCTCATTGGCGAGCCGGGGCGTGGCTGGTACATTCTCGCCAATGCTCTCGACTTTGAGCGCGTCGCGATCGGCGATGGCACCGCGCTCATTCCGGCCTTCAGGCGACTGGTCAATTACGTTCGCGACGAGCGGCCGAAACTGTTTGCTGAGAAAGCGACTCGAATGCGGCTCGCCGAGCTCGAACTGGACATCTCAGTAATGCGCGCGCTCACGCTGACGAACGCCTCAATCGTTGCCCACGGGGATACTCCCACCATGGAAGCGTCGATGGCCAAGGTCTGGACGACCGAATTGCGCTACCGCGTGGGGAGCGCGGCGATCGACCTGATGGGCCGCGATGGGACCGTAGCCAGGGAGTCCGGGGATGACTCTCCGATGAGTGGCGAGATGGATCGCCTCTACCGCACGTCACCATTCCTTCGATTTGGCGGCGGCACCAACGAAGTTCAGCGCGACATCATCGCGCGCCGCGGCCTCGGCCTCCAGAGGTAACGAAGACGAAATGGATACCGCACTCAACGAGACTCAGCAATTGCTCCAACGGAGCATCCGGGAATACCTCGAGAAGGAAGTCCCCTTCAACCGCATTCGCGAGCACGAGGCGAACGGCACAGCGGACGCCTCTCTCTGGGAATACCTTCAATCGGCTGGGTTCCTCTCGCTCATCTTCCGGGAGGAGTTTGGCGGCGAGGGAGGTTCGCTTACGGACCTCGCCGTAGTAGTTGAGGAATTGACCCGGCGGGCAGTCGTCATCCCGTTCGTGGAGACGATGGCCTGTGCTGCCACGCTGCAGCGATTTGCCGCCCCGGACGTCGCGAAGTCGATAATTCAGGGTGTGATCGCCGGGACCATCTCATTGACCCCGGCGATCATCGAGGACCCCGAAGGAGAGCTTGCAGTGACCAGCGCCGCGGGCAGGCTCAACGGTGAAAAACGTTTCGTCGACTACGCTCAACAGGTTACGCACCATGTCGTATCGGCCTCCGGGGGAGCCTCGAGCGCTCTCTATCTCGTGGAGTCCGGTGCGCCCGGCGTCCGGCCCCGAAACCTGACGCACATCGGTCGCACGCCGCTCGCCCATGTTCGCTACGAGAACGTCGAGGGTCTGCGGATCGCCGGGGCCGACGCTGAATTACACCTTCGGCTGCTGCTCCGTTCGCTCTCGGCGATCCAATGCCTGGGTAATTCGCAACAGGCCCTGGATATGACCGTCGAGTATGCCTCTATGAGAGTCCAGTTTGGGCGCCCGATAGGCACTTTCCAGGCAGTCCAGCACCACTGTGCCAACATGGCCACGATGGTCCTCGGGACGCGATTCCTCGCGTATGAGGCGGTATGGAAGCTCGATAATCACGCAGCCTCGGACAGGGAGATTGCCAGGGCGAAGGCATGGGCCGC
>CAZXNN010000322.1:2028-4193 GCA_964641915.1 uncultured Nitrospira sp.
TGAATCCGCGTGGCAATAGACATCGTCTGTGGAAAAGAGGTCAGCGAAGCTGGGGTCAATACGGCCGTCGGACACGTGAGCGCCGGAGCCGGCGAGACCGACCCCCAGGCCGGCACCAAGCGGTTTCACGGAGGAAAGTGGTACTACTTCTGCTCCATGGCTTGCCGCCATCGCTTCGTAGCAACGCCCGATGAGTACATCGCAAGAGGGCCCCAGGGTGGCTGACAGTTCCCGAGCGCGGGTGCCACGTCACGGGTAGAAGAAGTCGTTAGCGGCCTTGCGAAGTTCTCCGCGGAAGTCAGGATGGGCGATGCTGATGAGTTCTTCGGCGCGCTGCCGGACGCTCTTGCCGAGCAGGCGCGCGACGCCGAACTCCGTGACCACGGTGTCGGCAACCTCGCGAGGCACTGAAACGACCTGTCCGGCGGGGAACTGCGGAGTGATGGTCGATACTGGTCCCCGCGCGGTAGTCGAGGGCATAACACACACATAACGCCCTTTCGGCGCGAAGAAAGCTCCCATCGCGAACGCCAGGTGGCCGCCCATGCCCGCGTATGCGCGCGGGCCAATCGTGTAGACCGCCGTCTGGCCGCTCAGGTCGATGCCCAGGGCACCGTTAATCGCCACGATTCCCTCGTTCCGGGCGATCGTTCGAGGGTCCAGCAAATACTCCGTCGAGTACGCTTCGAATCCGGGATTGCCATGGACGACGGCACGCTCGGCCGGCGTGTTCCCGATCAGGGTCGCGACGAATCGGCCTGGATGGAGCGCAGAATTCCGGCCCGTGAAGACACCCCTCTCCACTAACGGCACAAGGCCGGCGACGGTGAGCTCGCCGAAGTACGAGAGGTCCTTCCTGTCCGCGAAAAGACCATGAGCGACCATGCCTGAGGTATGCGAGCCCGTCCCGATCTGGACCGTGTCTCCGTCATGGACAAGAGTGTTTGCGTAGTGGGCGAGCCCTGCATCGGCGGGATCGTCGGGCTCCGGCAGTGGTGTGAATCCACGATCTTCCGGGACGAAGTAATCAATTTCTGAGACGTGAAGCCAGGTGTCGCCGTACGTGCCTCCAATATTTGGATTCACGGATGCCAGGACGGTGCCGGCCCGGCGGGCCGCTGGAACGCTGTCCCAGACGTTCGGCCCAACGGAGACATATCCACTCTCGTTCGGAGGGGAAACGGTGATTTGAACTTTGTCGAGAGGCCAACTCTCATCGCGTCCCGCGTCCAGAGCCTTGTGGCCGCCGACGAGCCAGTATGGGTGATAGTCGATAACCCTGGAGTCGAGAGCAGCGCGAGTTAGGGGATTCGCGAACTGATCCTGGTAGTGAAACGATTCGGCGGCCGAAAGTGTGAACAATCCGGGACTTGGCACGGCGAGTCCTCGGATCTGGACATCATGCACTTCCCCGGTGCGGGCGGCGATGGCCTCCATAATTGCCGGCGAGCCGTGACCCGTCGGGATCCAAATGTGGTCTCCAGACTGGATCGTGGCAGCCGCCTCCTCGGCGGAGCACACTGAGCGTTCGTAGTGTTCTTGCCAAGGGATACCCTTGTTCGTACGCATGAAGTCCCCTGTCACGCGTGCGTTCCGGGGGCCTGTTGGCAGCCGCACCGCGTTTGCGAGAGTATCGACCGACTGTTTGTTCGATACAATCCCGGGTCAATGACAATCTCCAGTGGTGCATCAAGGTGAAGGGAGCCCTCGCAGCACGGCTTCGCCGAATTCGAATCGGTTGACTGCCGACCGAATGGTCGTTAGATTCCGACTCTGCCCGCCCTTCACTCAATCGCACGGAGAAACGATCGATGTCTTCCAATCCACTCCAAACGCGGCTCTGCGACGAGTATGGCTGCGAAGTCCCGATAGTCGCGTTTGCACACACGAAAGACGTGATTGCGGCCGTCACCAACGCCGGTGGTATTGGCATCCTCGGTGGCGCTGGCCGCCGGCCCGAAGACTTGCGTTCCGACATTCGTTGGATCAGGGAGAGAGTCGGCAATCGGCCCTTTGGCGTCGACCTTCTTGTTCCGGCGTCGTTTGTTGAAGGAAACCGCGAAGACCTCGAGTCGATGATTCCGCAGGGCCATCGTGATTTCGTCGCTGGATTGATGAAGGACAACAACATTCCGGCTCCGGTCGGCTCCGAGCGTCGAGGCGCG
>CAZXNN010000323.1:0-4182 GCA_964641915.1 uncultured Nitrospira sp.
GGTCGCTGGCGTCGAGGAAGGGGTCGAAGGAGAAGACCATGGCGGCGCCGACGTGATGAATCCCGCCGATCTCCATCGAATCGTTCGGGAGAACGACGTCCGGCTTCCCGTCTCCATTCACGTCCATGCCACCGGCAATCTCGTTTCCGAGTCGCGTGCCATCCGCGCGGGTCGAGATCGTGTGCACGAGGCGGCCATCCGCGCCGGAGTGGAAATACACCTTGCCGGCTCCGGTCTGAGGATCGTCTCCTGGAGATCCGATTGCGAGGTCGCTGACGCCATCTCCATCCATGTCGCCGAGGCAAGCGACTGCCTCGCCGAAGTCGGTGCGGGATTGATGCTCTCCCTGCCAGTAATAAACCTGAGAGCCCGTCTGTCCAGAATAGAGATAGCCTTCGCCTTGCTGGAGTGCGCCAGCAGTGGGCGCGCCAACGAGGATCTCATCGCAATGGTCACCGTCGAGGTCATCGAAGAAATCGAGGCCAGCGCCGAAAGCGCCGTTGCCCGTCGGGGAGTCCAATCGGTAGAGTTCGACTCCGGTGACTCCTGAACGAACGTGAACTGCGTTGCCAGGCACGCGCCAGCTCCAGACGAGGAGGTCTTGAATCCCATCGGCGTTCGCATCGCCGCCACCGGTGACACCCCTGCCGAATTGGTGGAAGGGCACGTCGCCGTCGAGACGCTGGAGCAAGGATCCATCAGCACCGGAGTGAACGTAGACGGCTCCGGCCTGCGGAAGTCCAGGACCATCGACAAAATAGTCGGCTACGGCGAAGTCGGCCTTGCCGTCTCCGTTCCAGTCTCCGACCCCGTCCATGTCATTGCCGTAGGCCCTGGAGTTTGCCGGCACGGCGATCTGATGCAGCATTGCGCCAGAGAATCCATCGAACACGCGTACCCCGATCTGACCAGGATCGGCTCCGTTTGCGGTGGCGCCGTATTCAGGAAGGCCATCATGATTCAGGTCTCCCACGCGGCAGACCGACCAGCCGAAGAGTCCGCCCAGATCCGTACCCTGATGCTCCCTCAGGAATTGACCTGTCCCGCCGTCCACCACATAAATGGAACCCGCAAGAATTTGTCCTTGATTCTTCTGTTGATGCGCCCCCAATACGTATTCCGCGCAGCCGTCTTGATTCAAGTCGCCGATTAGAGCCACGCTCCATCCGAGACGTGCCTGAGGATGGGCGCCAATGACGCGATGCACCTCGGCCCACTCGCCGCCGGGGTCAGGCGAAGCCTGAATGAACTGGAGAAGCAGCAGTTCAATCATCTCACTGATCCCAGATGTAACAAGTATTCTGAGTCCCAGTCGTCAGAATGTCGTTGTCGTCGTCATATCCGGTGGGCCACTTAAGAAACATCTTGACAACCACATACCGATTGGCGGAGTGCCAATAATATGAATCTGCCCCAGCGGACTCTAACGCATTCAGGCTTGCAACCGGGCTGGCTGCCGCGTCGTCCACTTCCACCGTACCCGGCGCAGTGGTTCCCCACGGGATTCCGATGATCACGAAGGGCTGAGTATTTGCGTCATCGATCCGCTCCGCAAACCGAACAGTAATCAGCAATTCGGTAGGGGGCTCAATGTTGTCTTCGTTCACGTCCTTGAATAGCAAGGTGTAGGCGCTGTCCAGGCCAATACTCAAAGGGAAGAGGTATTCGTTCTCCTTCTGAGTGTCATGGACAAGTTGGGCGATGGCCGGCGTCGCTGGCGGATAGTCGTACAACACACGCATCCAGGTCGGTACTTCAGTACCATCGAGCGCCTCCACCACAAGGCTGGCGTAATTCGCATCATCCACCGCAACAAATCTGACGCCATCGGAGGTCGTGGTGGAGCTGGAGGTGGCGCCAGCCGCCAGTAGTGGCTCGTCCGCAGGAATGATGTATCCGATGCCATAGCCCAATGAGTCATCCACGTCGAACAGGATGGTGTTCTTGATCATGTTGGCGCCCTTGACCGCATCTGCGGGGTACCTGAAGAATACTGGGTGAGCCACGCTTTCGAGCGCAATAAGTTCGACGCGATTGCGCGGATCGGCCACGTATTGGGAATCATAGGCCACCTGGCTGAAGGCAGCGGCCTTCCGATCGGCGCTCCCTGAGGAGTAATATTGGCCGCCTAGCGTTCCGGCGTCGTATGCCAGTGAGCCTATGTCCTGAAAATCCGCAAATTTCACGTCGTAGAGTTCAATGAGGCCGTCATAGATGTCCACGCCACTCAAGGCTGCCCAAGGAATGTTGTGGGTGCGATCCGACCAGTCCCGGAATGGTAGCCGCTGAGGGAGAGAGCGGCCGGCCTGATATTCGTGAGCCAAAGCATCGTTCTTCTTGCCGTAATTATTCGTCTCGCCGATCGCAAGCGACTCCTGCAGCGTGATGTAACTCAAACTGCGATAATCGTTGCTCCCCAAGTCAACTACGTTCTGTATTCCATCGGACGCAAAGTAGTAGCCTGAGCGATTGTCTGCGACCTTAATTCGCGCCAAATACACGCGTCCATAGCTACGAATCCAGACTCCGTAGCGACGGTTCTTGTAGAACTGGCAGTCCATCAACTGCGGAGTATCCGTGGATTCGTACCAGGGTCGGGCGCGGGGCGGTATCAGCTCATCTTCCTCCGAGAGATTCTTGTCCTGGTAGAATCCATGCTGGGCGTTCGAGTGCCCGACGTTGTCTTTGAAGAAGGAATTCGGATCGTCGACAATGAATTCATCCTCGTTGTCGGGGTAGTACCAGAATCCGTAGTCGGAGGATCCCGCTGCGTGATTGTCTGAGATCTTGTTGTTGGCGCTCGTGTAGTAGAAGACCGCAGGGGAAAGATCCTCATCGCCCACCGGCTCCTCCCCGTCGAAATAGGACGCGGGCTGGATTCCCAATCCCAGATTGTTGCTCAGGGTGATGCCGGTTGTTCCCGAGTCCTCTAGATAAAAGCCGTTGCCGATGGTGTCGTATCCAACGTTTCCGCTGACCTCCATGTCCTGGGTATCATGAAGAACAAGAAATTTATTGAAGCAGAACGTAAATCTGCAGTCCTTGACAAGACTGGGATAGTCGAGTGTGTCCTGCTCCCCTGTCATGTGGAAGTGCAGGGGATATCGCATCATCTTGCCCTTCACGCCCAGGTTGAGAAACTGCACCCAGGACACACGGGCGGTCGGCAACTGACCGTCCGTGTCACGCATCAGCATCACGTGGCCGTAGCTTCCTGTGCCAGGCACCCACACCGGATCATCCCAGGTCTCCGCGCGGATGATCATGTTGCGCGTCAACAATCCGACTTCCGCGATTTCCTCGATGGTCCAGTCTGGATCGGTCCCTTGGTTGGATGCAGTGTAGGAAAGCGCATAGTGATCTGAGTTCAGGGAGTTATCCAGATTCGTGCCATCCAACGCCAAGATTGGATGACTGCCTGAATTAGAAACGCTTCCAACGTCAAAGAGTTGCGCCTGGTCCGGATCATAATCCGTCGAGGCGAGAACGATCTGCTTCCCGGCCCAATCCTGCACGTCAGAGATTCCGGCAACGACTTCAAGTGACGTGTCATCAAGATCGCCCT
Source organism: uncultured Nitrospira sp. (assembly GCA_964641915.1). GTDB lineage: Bacteria > Nitrospirota > Nitrospiria > Nitrospirales > Nitrospiraceae > Nitrospira_D. The sequence continues at coordinate 3,566 of CAZXNN010000323.1, forward strand.
TGACCGCAAGTTGCGTCCACGACACGCCAAAATCAGCGCCGAAGGCCAGGAGTCGTCCGTATTCGTAGATCACAAGCCCACCGTCCTGGAGTGCAGCAAGCATCGTGGCCGCAGGCCCTGAATTGGATTCGATCGTGGCGACTGCCGCTGCTGGCGACAAGGTCTGAGTGCCTTGTTGAAGAAGGGTGATCGTCGCGACGCAAGAACTTGGAACGCGAGAGGAGCCAGTACCGATCCCGATCTGGCAGGCCTTGCTGGAATCGCTCGTGCCAACGAGAATCCACTCGGCGCGCAACTCCGGAAAATCAAGAGAGGTATCGAACAGGAGTTGCCCTTCGACGAGCACTCCGCTCAGATCAGCCGACGGTTCCATGTCCATGATGACCGTCGTGCCAGGTAACACATGAAGATCCTGACCGTCGAGGAGACCGAGATTGGAGAGATAATAGACGGGTTCCGGAGGGCCCTGAGCTCCAGCCACGGAGGCGGAGAAGAGGAGCCAGGAGAGGGCGGTTAGTTGGCCAAATCTAGCGAGGGAGCGAGGGAGCGAGGGAGCGAGGGAGCGAGGGAGCGAGGGAGCGAGGGAGCGCATAGACGAGGGTTCCTCCGAACCGGGT
>CAZXNN010000324.1:0-4171 GCA_964641915.1 uncultured Nitrospira sp.
TCGAACTGACGTAACTGTGCGTCTCCGAAGTCATTAGGAACATCGTCTCGACGTCCGGCGCCAGCTTGCGGTTGCTCAATGCCATCTGGAACTCGTACTCGAAATCCGAAAACGCGCGGAGACCGCGGACGACGACGGGAATGTCCGACTTGCGGGCAAAATGAACCAGAAGTCCTTTGAATGGAACCACTTCCACGCCTTGGATGCCTGCGGTGGCTTCTTTCAGGAACCGAACCCTGTCCTTAATGGAGAACCAGACCTTCTTCTTGGGTGCGGCGGCCACGGCGACGACGAGTCGGTCGAAGATGCCGGCAGCGCGGCGAATGACATCGAGATGGCCCAAGGTGACGGGGTCAAAGGTTCCGGGATAAATCGCAGAGCTCTTCACGAAACCTCCTTGGCCTTACGTGCCAGCAGAAGAAGCCTTGTTTCGCCGTACCGCTTCTCCCGCAAGATGTTCCAGTCCGGCCGATCCGGCAGCGCCTCCGATTCCCCCTGCTCGAATGCGAGGATGCCGTTAAGAGCCAAGATAGGTCGCTGCTCCAAGGCAATCAAGGTCTTTCCCAGCCACGCGTTCTCCCCCGTCTTATCATAAGGAGGGTCGGCCAGGATCAGGTCAAAGGCCTCACCGGTGAAATGTTCGAGATACTTTAACGCGTCGCTCCTCACCACCGATAGCCTCGCCGCCCCCTTGCAGAGTTCATCGATATTCCGCTTTAGCCCGGAAACAACCGCCGGGTCCTGCTCAACCCAGGTCACCGACGCCGCCCCGCGACTCCAAGCCTCCAGCCCCAACGCCCCGCTCCCCGCAAACAACTCAAGCACCCGCGCTTCCACAATACGCTCACCCAGCGAATTGAACAGCGCCTGCCTCACCATATCCTGCGTCGGCCGAATCCCCTTCGGCACCCGGATCGTCCGCCCACCGATTATTCCCGTCGTGATTCTCATGACGCAAACACTCTAGCAGCCTGCCGGGAATGAGGAGAGAAGACTTTACCGCGGAGCACGCAGAGGACGCAGAGCAGGGCGTGAAAGCAGTCGCACCCCTCGCAGGTTAGTTCCGGCGACCCGATCACGCCGCTTTTTCGATTTCCCACCCCGGGAATACCAGTACGGCGGGATGGCACTTGAGGGCAATCGCCAGGACTTCGGCCCTTTCCACACCAAGAGGGATTCGATCATGTTCAATCCCCGAAATGGTGGACTGGGGTATTCCCGTCAATCGAGCGAGATCATTCTGACTCAATTCCTGTAGCTCCCGCATGATGCGGACGGATTCCCCCACCGATACATCAATCGTCCTCTTTGCTTTGCGAAAGTCCTTCATCTACTTCCTCCTGAGCGCACCCCATTTTGCTAAAGAATGAGGCCCTCTCCCAGCTCCGATGAGGACGGGATTGGAACTGAGATCAGATCCTCGAAGCAAGCGATCCGGGTTTTACATTGGCCCCGGGGTATTGCGCCAGCATCTGAGCTTTTAGGCTTCTGAGAAAGTTTATCGGGCCGAATTCGGGCAGAAGCACGCGGTGATTAGGATTCTTTCCTTTGATAGACTCGTCCGTAACGATGAACGCACCGGCGTCATAGAGTCGCGCTCCGACACTTTGCTTCATGAATATCTTGTATCGCTCGGCATATGATGGACCTTTGAACTTCTCCAGCTGATCACTACCGTTCACTCTAAACGGTGGCATGGCGTGAAAATGAGGTTGCTTTATTTCAACGGTCTTTCCATCTGATTCAGGCTGGTATTTCCCGACGAAGAGATAGCCGAGCCACGGGCGAGGTTGCTGGACTTCAAAGCCGGATTGTCCATACGTAACCCAGAAGTCGTGTGCATTGCCGATACTCTCTTCAAGCCTGTTGTTCTGGTTATTGCCGATGCTCTTGTCCTGAGATTTGAACTCCACTGCGGCATAGAGCACGGGGCCACCAGCATCTCCCTTCGCCGGATAGAAGCGACTATTCGCCAACACGATCAGATCCCAATTTTTGGATGGTCGAAAGTAGGACGGTAGTATTGATGGGGCCTTGGATAGATGGCCACCCGCAAATATGTGCTCTGGATTTACGCCGAGCTCGACTAGAAAGTCAGCGATGGATTCGGCGAATCCGTTCATTGTCTTGCCGTGGAGATTCGCATCGCGCGTACCACCCTGCGGCTTCTTGGACTTTGCGGATTTCTTGGAGCGCCACCAATGCCTGACGGCGCCATGGAAGACGTCTGTTTCGGCTAGTGTGGTCATAAAGGAATGGACTCTATACCGTATGCTTCCATGGCCGCGCGCGTGGCGAGCGACACGTCTTGCGTATCGAAAGCAAGGCGAAGAGTCTCGGCGAGTTGGGAGGAAATGCTCTCCGGCGCCGGCACACGAATTCTTCGTAGATATTGGGCCTGAAAACGCAGGAATCCGCCCCTCATCCGAATACCGTAACAGTGAATAAAGAACTCACCGACCGCCGACATAAGCAATCCACCAAGAACTCGAAGATCCCAGGATTCCGATGTAATCCAGTAGATGTTGTGGTGGGGATATGTCTGTCCCATATCAAGTGTCGGCAGGAGTCGATCCTTGATGTCAGCGACATAAAGTTTTTCTTTCGAGACAAGTCGCAGGTTCACCCGGTCAATCGTCTTGTGCCATTGCAGCGGGCGATCTTTTGCCGTGTGTCTGCCGGCAAGGAGAGCATAGTGCGCTCGCAGATAGGTCTCGAAGCGCGGATAGTCCCGAAGGTCTATCAGTCCTTGCTCATTCCAGGGATTCACAAGGTAGTGCCCAGACCACACCACTCGACCCGCCTTCAAGTCAGCAGCCACTGCAAGGGGAAGCAAGCGGTCAGGTTCGATATCAAGTCTTTCATCCGTGATGAATACGCGATCAGCACCGCTCGCTACGCCGATGCCAATCTGGGTTTCGGTAGACCTATCCTCCAGTGGAGGAAATTTTGCTTCGAGTCGTTTAAGAAGCTGCAGGGCTTCTGGGCTTGAGCACGTCCATGGTTCACTACCGTAAAACCAGTCTGGAAAGCGCTTAGCGTGCAATATGCTTTCGGAGCGACCAGCTGTGAGCATGCCAAAAACATCGTCGCGACTTGCCACCTCAATGCCGGGTAACGCCTTCGCGACAACAACCGCTCTTTGCTTTTCCCGGGCAATGATCGTAACTGCCGGATAAGCCGAGACACAGGCGTCGAAGGCGTCCACATCATGCGCCTTGATCACGCAGCGAACGTTGTAGCCTTCAGTGGTAATGAACTCTCGAAGTGCGCCGCCGTATTCATTGAGCATCCATCGATCTGCACAAATGTAGGCACAGACACCGCCGGGCTTGAGTTGTTGTAGTGCGGCCTGAAAGAAGGCCACATAGATATCGGCTCGACCTCGCATGGTGCTGTAGCCGTTGCGATAGAATGCAGCTTTTGACTCGGGAATTTCTTCCAACCGAATGTATGGCGGATTTCCTATGACGAAATCGGCGATTGGGAACCCGAGTGAGGTTTCGAGAAAGTCCTCCGTCTTGATCCAGCTTCTGGCTAGTGTGATAGCCGTAGCGCTCTGTACTCCGAGGTCAATAAGTGTTGTGTAGACAACCTCGACGGCCCTTTCGGCTGCTTCGGGATCGATTTCAAAAGCGCCTATCGCCTTGGTGGCCTCGGTAATTGGTGTGCCGTGGCATTTGCACGATTCAACCAAGCGGCGAACCATTGCCTGAAGAAATGCACCATCGCCAGCAGAGGGTTCCAGCGCTGTCAGGGTAGAGAGAGGGCGTTCAGGCAAATACCCAGCCAGATCAAGGATGAGTTCCACCATCCACGGTTTGGTATAAACGACGCCGGCTGAGCGTGGCGCGATAAGTTCAATTTCAGCGTTGCTCATCAGTTTGATTCTTCATTCTCGATTCCGTCGTCTTTGCTGCACAATCTAGAAATCACGAGGCATCTTAGCTGATTTCAGCAGTCCATGCGATAAACAATTGATGGGCATTCGGGTGGGCATTCGGGGTGGCACCTCGCTAAGTCTTTGACTGCCATGATCGGAAGCCCCTTTTTGCAGGATTGAGGGGCCCTATGGAGCGCTTTTAGGGGGTGACAATCGGGCCATGGGTTGTGTGCTGGTCTTGATTTCAGGAGTTCCGGATTGAACCGCCCGATGCGTCGACCGCTAGTC
>CAZXNN010000325.1:0-4169 GCA_964641915.1 uncultured Nitrospira sp.
AATGTTTCTGGGATTAGTTCTAACTAGTAGTTTTTTCTTCTCATCATTTAAATCGATACGAGATTTAGAGATTATGCCTTTACTGTCTACGGCTAAGATCTCTGGTTTGGCAAAAAGGTATAACAAATTAATAATGGCAGTACCCGCGGCACCAGCGCCGACTACAACTATCTTACAGTTTGATAATTTTTTACTGGTAATTTTCATAGAATTGATTAGCCCTGCTAGCACCACAATGGCTGTGCCGTGCTGGTCATCATGAAAAACCGGAATATCTAGCTCTGATTTTAATCTTTCTTCGATTTCGAAACACTTCGGGGCGTTGATATCCTCTAAGTTAATCCCGCCGAAGCTGGGGGCAATTGCTTTTACTGTCGCAACAATCTCATCAACCGAATGAACGTCCAGAACAATCGGAACAGCGTCTATGTCTGCGAAATGTTTAAATAACATGCATTTACCTTCCATAACAGGCAGGGCGCCGTATGGACCGATATCACCGAGCCCTAATACAGCTGAACCGTCGCTGACTACTGCTACAGAGTTGTTTAACCAAGTGTAGTCGCGGGCTTTGTTTCGGCCACTTTTAACTTGCGTAGATACAGCCGCGACACCGGGGGTGTAATAAATGCTCAGCTTTTCTTTGGTGTCGAGTGTGTCTTTTAGTTTAAGCCCAATTTTCCCGCCCAGTTTTTTATGAGCTCTTAGCGATTTATCTGAATAATCTGTTGTCATCAGATAATCATAACACGATGATTAGTAACAGAGGTTGCATCAGAGTAACATTTAGTGTAATATCACTTGGTTAATGAGTAACATAATCCAAGATTTTGAAAACCAGCAAAAGAAATCGGCTGTTGTCGATGTTAGATCTGGCGACGTCGTTCGTATCCACCAAAAGATTCGCGAAGGTGGAAAAGAGCGTATTCAGGTGTTTGAAGGCTTAGTTATCAGAACTGACAAAAAGAACAGCCTATTATCACGGGTTACCGTTCGACGTGTGACTAGTGGTGTTGGGGTTGAAAAATCATACCTGCTTCATTCTCCGCTCGTTACCAAGGTAGAAGTGGTAAAACGAAGCAAAGTTCGACGAAAATACCTTAGCTACATGCGTGAACTAACCGGTAAATCTGCACGATTAACTGGTGTAAACTTTGATAAAGAAGGCATAAATGCAGTTATCGATGAAAAAGCTCTAGAGGAAGAACGACGACTTCACGAAGAAGCACAGGCCAAACACGAAGCCGAAGAAGCTAAAAAAGCCGAAGAAGAAGCAAAAACTGACGCCAAAGTAGAGCAGGCACTAGCCCAACACGACGAAGTAGCCGAAAAATCTGAACAAAAATCAGAAGTAGCTGACAAGAAACCAGGACAAAAAGAATCTAAAGAATCTAAAAAAGAAGAATCAGACGAAGCTTAATTTGATACCATAAGCATATGCTTATTGGGATTGATGAAGTAGGACGCGGAAGTTGGGCTGGCCCTCTACTAGTAGTAGCATCTAAAGCGAAATCTACGCTACCTGTAGCGGTTAGGGACTCTAAGGTACTATCTAAAAAACAGAGAGAACAACTTTTCGAACAGTTAGAATCAAGTTGTAGTTTTGGTGAAGGATGGGTAGAACCTGTCGAAATCGATGAGCTTGGTCTCACAGGTGCAATGCGCCTGGGCGTAAAGCGCGCACTCTTAGCTCTCGGCTGTGAGCACTCGGCTCCCATTATCATGGACGGTACAATCAACTATTGCGCCGACAACTATACCGATGTTACTTGTATCGCACGGGCTGACGCCACCCACCCGATTGTAAGTGCCGCTAGTATCTACGCTAAAGTAAAAAGAGATAAGTTGATGACCGAGCTGGCTATAGACTATCCGGGTTACGGGTTTGATAAGCATGTTGGTTACGGCACAAAAATGCACCTAGAAGGACTGAAAAAACTAGGTGTTAGTAAGATTCACCGTCTATCTTACAAGCCAGTGAAAGCTTTTGTATGACCACGACTAGCACGGGACGGCAAGCCGAGGATGCGGCTTCTGAGTATCTCCGGTCCAAGAAGTTCGAAGTGATGTCACAAAATTGGCGCACACGGTGGTGTGAAATCGATATCGTGGCTAAAAAGAAGAAGATTGTCTATTTTGTCGAAGTAAAATATCGCAAAAGTAGCGATTTTGGAGGCGGACTGGATTATATAACACCTACAAAACTCAAACAGATGAAGTTTGCCGCCGAATTTTGGATATCAAATAACGATTGGTCCGGTGATTACCGTTTGTCTGCCATCGAAGTTGATGGACTTGATTTTGAGATAACGAAATTTATCGAATCAATCTAAAGTTCTTGTGCTTGCAAAAAGACTAGTGATTACTCGATAATGTACTCTTGTATAATTTTAAGAAAGGAAAACCATGCGAAATATGAACAGAATTGTAATTGCTGGAACATTATTGGGAGCTAGCTTTCTGGCTGGTTGTGGCGAAGGTCCTAGCAGTGATACTGAAATTGATACTTGTAATGAAGGTGGTCCGCTTTCAGCTACTGATGTAATAGTAGATATAGAAAGAGAGGACTTTGGTAGCTTTGGGCAGCAAATGCGGGGTGCTGCGAAATTAGTAGAGGATAGAGGTGCAGATATAAGCGTTGTTAATTCGGAGGACGATGGGTTCTTCGGATCGTCAACATCCAGCGATTTTCAAACAGCAGATGTACTTTGCAGTCTAGAAGGTGACATTCATTTAAGTCATGACGGAGAAATACTGGTTGGTCAGTTAGCAACGGGCGAAGTGATATTTGCTCCAAGGCCGTCAGAAAGCGGAGAGTACTTTAGCGACCAACGAGGTGATGTTACTGATTTTGCAGAACTTGATCCCACTTCTAGTGAATCAGAAGAATAAAACAGAATCTAGTTTTTAGTTAATCCCCTTTAAGAAGGTTGAGATTTTTTGCTCATCGCGTTCTCGCCAAGCGATTTTTGATTCGATATCAACACGACTAATCTTGATATTTTGCTCTAACATCTTGTTCTCGGCATGTGGACCAAACAAATTCTCGAATTTTTGTCTGCCAGAGTCTGTGCTGATTCCACTAGAGAAATATAATGGTACGTAGTCAAAAGATTTGCTGGCCCCAATTTTCTCGGTTATCCAATCCCAATTCTCAAATGCAAATTCCCACATAACATCGCTCACGTGCAAATTCCGCACAAATAACGCAATCCATCTATGTATGTCTTGAGGTTTAACAAAATCGTTAGATAGAGCTTTGTCGATAATCGTCTTTGCAACTTTTTTATCACGCGTGCTAGACAGGGCAGAAGTGATATCCAACTGTACCTCTGGGGTTGCGTGTTTGTATTGTTTCAATAATTCTAACGCAAAAGATTCGCCGTTTTCTCTAACTTGAACACTCAGAATAAGTCCACGAGTTTCTGCCGGGATATCGTCAATTGATTTGGCTTGCTTGTATCTTTTATCGGCTTCGTCCAGTACTGCTTTGTTGTCTGCAGAAATCATCATAGCCAAGATTGTTCGTCTTAACTGTTTTTCGTTGGGCGAATCGTTTGGCGTGTCGTCCCAACCGAGATTAGCGAGATGAGGAGTAGCTAGAGTTTGCTTCAAGTCTTTTAATTGTTTCTCGATTGTCTTATCACCGTGCGTTAAAACAGAGCATGTGTTAATAATTCTAAGCATTTGCGACCAAACGGCGTCTCTATTCTCGGATTTGTTGGCAATAACTAACTTTAGAGCGTCGACTAGGCTGGATTTGTCGATCTTAGACAACATGTAGACATCATTTAATACATTAATCTGTCCGGACGGCGAGATGGTATCGGACTCTAGCGATTTAGCTACTGCGTCAAAATGCGGTTTATCGCTGTAATTTACGAAATAATGACCACTACCTTCTGGGTTAAATATTGTCGACTCGCTTGCTTCGACTTCTCCAATTTCTTGAGAAAATATCTCTAAATCGCCTGGTTTATTTGTTAGTAGTGGTATTGGCCAAACTGTTTTATCATCAGAATGATTATCGATTAGGTATCGAGATTGTTGCAGTTTAGTCTTATTACCATCTTGAGACACGCTAAGTATTGGCATTCCTGCCTGAGTTAACCATGGGTCCATTAATTCGGCTACTTTTTTACCTGAGGTTATATGAAAACATTCCCACA
>CAZXNN010000326.1:0-4166 GCA_964641915.1 uncultured Nitrospira sp.
TGCGTTGCGCCAGCGCGTGGTGGCAAGGTAATCGTTGTCCGGACTCTGGTCGGTTAAGAAGGGGTCGCGCCGGGGCGTATTCTCTTTGTAGGCCACCATGGTCCGGAGCGGTTCCCCAGTGATTCGGCTAGGCTCGATGCGGATCTGCCAATAGCAGGTATTCGATGAAAAGATGCCGAGATGAATGCCCCGGTCGCGCGCCTGTTCGATGTGGCGCCGCATCTCCCAGGTCCAATATTCATCATGCCCGATCGAGAGGAAAACTTGGTGCGAGGCGAGCAGCGCCGGGTTCGCATGCACGTCGAGGTTGGTGGCATAGGTGACGTCGTATCCTTCTTGTTCCAGCCAGCGGACCATGTTGTATTCCCAGCCAGCGGGGGATGCCGGGTAGCCGGGCGGGATTGAGTTGGAAATCAGGAAATCGCCCGCCCCGATTCCGGAGGCTGCGGCCGGAATGGCGCTGCCGGCATAGGGACGGTTGAACGAAACCTTCGCGGCCTGGCCTCCGGGACTATTGAACGTATACAGTGAGCGGCCACCCCAATTGTTGTAGGCCTGATAGGTCGTGACACTGGCTTGGACGAGATAAGTTGAGGGGCGCTGATCGTCCCGGACGATAAACAGAATGTAGCTCTCTTCTCCCGTGGGTTCGGCGGTCAGCTTGGCCAGATAGTATCCTGATACCCACTCCTCTGCTCCCTCGCGGCCGGCCGGGATTATCTGCGCGACCGGGCGTTCCCACCGGCATTCGATCAAGCCGGTTTCCGTGTCATGAACGGGGGCCGGTTGGCGGTATCCCGGCAATTCCGTCGGGCCGGACACTTGCCGCGCTCCCAGTCCTCCGTACCACCCCATGCGATAGATTGTGAGAAGGTAGGCGGGCGCGAGCGAATTGACGTAGAAGCGAATGGTCTCGCCCCGGTTGACGCTGGTTGCTGAGGCGTAGCCTTCGATCTCATGGTTCCGGGCCGGGTTGGTCAGAACCCAGGCGCTGGTGCCGGGTTTGCGGTTTTCGATTTGCACAGGATTGAGCGGGAGCGTGGAGTGGCCGGTCGCTAGTGCCGGAGAGAAGGCTTCCAGCACCACCAGCATACTCCAGAGGACCTGGCGGGAGGCGACCCGCGCCCGCATGGGCAGCCCGAACTCTTTGCCCTGCTGGATCGCTGCGGTCAGCGGGGTGAGCGCTCGGGCATTGAGCGGCGCGCATGCACGGCGCACTCGATCGGCGATCCTGCCGAAGGTTTCATTGAGGCTCAGGCTGAGATCCTGCTGCATTTCGGCAAAGCCGATGAATTGGCGGATGCCGTAGATCAACAGGCCGGCATTGGCGAGGGGAAAAGCGCCTGCCATCCATCGGGACTGCGAGACATAGTAAAGCCCCAAGGCCAGGCTGGAGAGTGCCATGCCCAATTGCAGGGCCAGATCCAGTCCCGCCGTTCTGGTTCGTCCGGAGATTTTGGGGGTCCGGCGGAACGGAATCTTGGTGCCGGCGATGGCCTGTTGCATGGAGGTGACTGCGCCGGTGAGATGAATGGGAATCAAGAGCAGATTGAGCGCGTAGACGCGAAAGAGATCCCGGAACGGCCGATAGCCCATGTTCGCCAAGTCTTTGGTATAGAGGGCGAAGTAGGGAAGCGCGGCGATGAGCATCCAAGGCGTCATCAACTCTGAGGAAAACGGAATCGCCAGCAGGAGCAACACGCTCAAGGGGCCGAAGGCCAATGAGCTCAAGTAGTGGATTTGCAGCATGGCTTGGGGAATCGTTCTCGCCTGCTTGGGGGTGTGGCGCAGGAAGGACAGCAATTTTGGCAGAATGATCAACCCCCCGTTGGCCCACCGCGCCCGCTGAATGACCAGCGATCCGAAGTCCGGCGGGGTGGCGCTGTAGGCCAGCCGCTCGGGATGATTGTGCAGCGACCAGCCTTTGGCAAGGAGATCGACCGTCGATTCGGTATCTTCAATGACCGTCCGGTCCTGGATGTAGCGGCAGACGGGATACCCATTCTCCTTGGATTCGACGCAGATCTCTTCGAGCGCCGACTTCCTCAACAGCGCATTGGCCCCGACCCAAAAAGTTGCGCCATAGTACGTGAAGCCTTGATGCACGAGATATTGAATATCGGTGGTGGCCCCGGCGGTGCGCTCCAACACCCCTGGGGCGTTGGGGAAGGCGCTGTAGGGCGTTTGGGCGACTGCCACTCTGGCATAGTCCGGCTGTTCCAACAGGCGGACCAGCGTGCTGGCGTAGTTGGATTTCAGCAGGCTGTCCGCATCGAGTGTGATGACATAGGGTGTGTTCGGGATGAGACGGCTGCCGTTTATGAGGGCGGTTTCTTCCAGCCCGAGCCCTGTCTGTCGCATCACCGGACGGACGCGTCGTCCCATCAGACCCAGGTAACTGTTCAGATTCATCGCTTTGTTGGGTTCATGGGAAAGATTGCAGTATTGCTTTCGCTCAAAGACATCGAATTCGACCTGAAAACGAGCGGCTAATCCCGTATAGGCGTCATCGATCTCGGCGAGAAGTTGTTCGTTTGAGGTGGACGCGGATTCCCTCCGGCTGGCGAACCACCTGGCGCTCTGTTCCCGGCAGGACTCAGCGGATTGGTTGAGCACATGCTCGACAAACCAGACATCGGTGTGGGTATCGGTCGGGGAGTGCTTTGCCTGGGTTTCAAACCACTGTGTGGCCAACCGGAAGCAATCCGAGAGCCTGACACACTCATCGCTTACTGCGGCGGTGCGATTTGTCCGTCTAGCTTGGAATGCCGTGCGGGCCTGGGTTATATGGCCGGCTGGCTCGTCGAGCAACGCCTGTAATTCAAAGGGAAGGTTGCGAGCCGCCCACAATCCGGCCCGGTCGGACCGGGTTTTGGGGGCAGGAGGATCATCCAGAAGCAGCACGACCCGCTTGTTGGGGTAGTTCTGGAGAGCGGCAGACAAGAGCGTTTGGCGGATGACGGGGAGCTCTTCTTTGTATGAGGGCACTAGGACAGTGAGGGCAGGGGCTGACAGGGGATCGAAGGGTTTGGTCGGGGTCAAGGCCGCCAGGCGGAACGAGGCGTCTCGTTTGAGCTGTCCAAGCCGCGCCAATTGGTAGCAGAGGTTGCCGTAGACTAAGAATCCGGCGAGCGCTCCAAAGAGCAGGGATTCCAGCAGATACCCGACGTGACCTTGAGCCAGGGCCGTTTTTGCGACCGTCCCGGTCGACCAGATCAGCAGAGCGGTGGCGGTTGTTGTGACTGCAAGAGATACCTGGGTAAAGCGGAGTTCGTGAATGAAGGAAGAAGGTGTCATGGATAAGTCCCAGAAATAAAATATGGCCCTAAGGGGGCGCGTGGTCATGTGCAATCCAGGTGCCGCGTTACGTCTGTTGTCGGTATGTGAAAAAAGCTTGATAATCTGTGGATTGTAGGATTCCCGACCCACCGATTCTGTATAGGTGTAGGCTCCGGTCGCTACACTGCCTCATGGGCTGTGGCGGTTATGCTGAGGGGGGAGAATCCGCTTTCAGGAGGGTGAGTTCTCAACCTCAGTCGGTCCGTTGGGAGATTTTGGAAAAATGATCCCGTACGAGGGTTTCAACCGATCCGAAGTGCCGGTCAGGAAGGTTCTTAAAGCGCCGTTTGCAGTCGGCCAGGGCTTCTTCGGCGGTCTTGAAGGGGCCGATCACCGACATGAGGTGACTGTGGTAGTCCAGGAGCTTCAGTTCAACGGTTCTCAGATAGTTTGGATCGCCGGCGATGGCCAGCGCGGCCTTCGCCTGGTCGCCGCGGGATTCAACGAGAGCCTGGAAGCAGAGACCTTTCAAACGCTGGGTCACGGTGCTGCGGTCCCAGCCGAGGGTTTTCGCCGTGGCCTGCATGTCGAATCCGTGCTGCCGGAGGCAGCTCAGCACGGCGGCATCCCCGGCTGGTTCAGGAAGCACGGTTGTCCCGCTCAATCCCTTGGGAGTCTGAGTCTCAACTGACCCTTCAAGGGAGAAGGCCGCCCTCGTCAGTACCGGTTCATCGCTCAAGGCGACGGCTCGTTCGAGGGCGTGGCGGAATTCCCGGACGTTGCCTGGCCAATTATATTCGGTCAACAGGCGCAGGGCGTCGTTGGAGAGCTTGGGGACCGGTCGGCTCATCTGCGTGGCGATCTCGGCGAGGAAGACTTCTGCTAGG
>CAZXNN010000327.1:0-4162 GCA_964641915.1 uncultured Nitrospira sp.
CGTGATTTTGGCGGACACAACTTTTTGAAAGGCTACGCGGACTTTGTCATGGGCTTCGACGACGCGGGCCTGGGCCGAGGGCACAGCGGCTTTCACGAGGTTCTGCATTTCTTTGATGCGCTTATCGAGTTGTTCCGCTCGGGAGAGAGCGGCCTTCCGGGTTTCTTCAAGCGCTTTCTTGCGTTGATCGAGGAAGGACAACAGGTCCGGTGCCATGAAGTTCGGATCGTAATCCTCCAACTCCACGATCAAGTCCCCTTGTTTCACGCGGACGCCTTCGAAGACATGCCATTTTTGGATCCGTCCCGTGATCTGGGCCTCGATATCTTGTGGCCGCTCATAGGGCGAATAGGCGGAGAGTTGACCTGTGACGGTAATCGTCTGTGTCCAAGGAACAAAGGCAATGATGAGGAGAAACAGGATGACGAGCTTAATGGCCAGCCGGGAAGAAAACTTCAACCGTTCCGGGATTTGAACCGCTTCCCACGACTGGAGTTTGCTGGTTGTGGCAAGATCATCGATCGAAATCTCGCTCAGGCCGCTGTCCCTCGCGATGAGCGAGCGGACTTTACTTTTCAGACCTGAACCAAGGCGAGCCACGACGGTGATCTCCTCAGAAAATGGCAGCATGGGAATCGTACAGTGCACATCATATGAGAAACCTCGGGCAGAGGTCAATTTGAAGCGCAGAACAGGCATCTGTGAAGGTGCGTACGGTGAGAGGGGTCACCTTGACCCCTACAGGCAGAATCGCTAAGGTGGCGCTCTGTTTTTCAGGCTGTGGGATGAAGGAAGGAGCGCGCTGGTATGGCTGGAACAGGACGATCATCTCGCCGGGCACGCAAGGCACAAGGTCCGCTCATCGGGATTCTCGGAGGCAGTAAATCCGATTTTCCGATTCTGGAGAAAGCCGGTGCACTGCTCTCGGAATTTGAAATTCCCTATGAGCTCTTAGTGGTCTCGGCTCACCGGACCCCGGACCGGCTTTTCGAATATGCCGAGACAGCACCGGGGCGAGGAATCGAAGTCATCATTGCCGGCGCCGGGGGGGCGGCACATCTTCCGGGCATGTTGGCGGCCAAGACTCATCTGCCGGTCATCGGCGTACCCATTCCCACAGAAAATCTTCGAGGATTGGATTCGTTGCTGTCTATCGTTCAGATGCCCAAAGGCATTCCTGTGGCGACGGTTGCCATCGGAGGGGCGGACAATGCCGCCTTGCTGGCGGCCCAAATCCTGGCAGGCCGGTATCCCTGGATTGCCGATCGTGTGAAGACGTTCCGCAAGTCTCAGACTGAAAGTGTCCTCAATTCTCCGGAGGCTCAGGGAACCAGTGTGGGTAGTTTCCAGGCGGATCGGATGAGCCAGCGGTCGTGACCATGCAGCCCATCGGACCCGGTGCTATCCTCGGAGTATTGGGTGGCGGGCAGCTCGGCGCGATGTTCACGCGTGCGGCTCTGCAGCTTGGTTATCAGGTCGCCGTCTGGGATCCGGATCCCGATGCGCCGGCGCATCGGTTCGCGAGTCGGTCTTTCTCTACGGCCTTTACGGATCCTTCAGCCTACCGTGAGTTCAGCCAACTGGTATCTGCCGTCACGTTCGAATGGGAAAACGTGCCGGCATCGCTCTGTGAACAATTGAGCCAGATCTGTCCTGTCCGTCCGTCCGCTGCCGTGCTTCGAGTGATTCAAGATCGGATCGATCAAAAACAATTTTTGCAGTCGCAGGGACTTCCTGTTCCATCGTTTTCGGTGGTGACGAATCCCGCTGAACTTACCGGGATCGTTCAAGTCTTCGGGTGTGCCGTGATCTGCAAAACAGCTACAGCGGGGTACGATGGGAAGGGCCAGTGGACGATTAGGCAGCCGGCGGACATTGCGGAGGTGGAGACGGCACTTCGGGCAATGGTGCCGGCCGGTGCGCGATGGATCGTCGAGTCCATGGTGGACTACGTACGGGAGCTATCGGTGCTGGTCGTTCGGAGCGCGAATGGGGAACACCGTCTGTATCCGGTCGTTGAAAACCGGCATGAGGCCGGGATTCTTCGGATGACGGTGGCTCCGGCTATGGTCTCTCCCGAGGTTGTCACGCAGGCGAAGGAGTTGGCTCTTCGTGCCGTGGAAGCCCTCGGTGGTGTCGGGGTATTTTGCGTAGAACTGTTTCAGCTTCACGGGGATCGACTTCTGATCAACGAAATCGCCCCGCGTCCGCATAATTCCGGCCACTACACGTTGGACGCCTGTACCGTGTCACAATTTGAGCAGCAGGTGCGGGCATTGTGCGGACTGCCGCTGGGAGAAGTCCGACTGTTGGGTCCTGCCGCGATGGTGAATCTGATCGGCCATGACGTTGAGAAGATCACGAGCGCTAAGGGATGCAAAGACCTCCTGACGATTCCAGGTGCGGAACTTCATCTATACGGGAAGCGCACGGTAAGACCAGGCCGCAAAATGGGGCATGTCACTTTCCTTGCAGGGTCGGACGACGAGGCGACGGGCCGCGCCAGCCGGTTCATGAAGTGCCTTAGTCTGTAAGTAGGGGTGAGAAGAATCGGTACCATCCGACAGGCCGGATCGGATTGAGCTAGCGACTCGCCCGCGGGCCCATCAGGGCCTCACCAATGGGGCACAATCGATAGACACTCTTGTAAATCCCCTCGCACCCGTTCGATTTTGTATGCGCCGTAGGGTGCATTCCTCTGGTTGAGTCACGGAAAGGCCGCTGGATTACCATGCCAATCGACCGTTTCTGATCTCCGACCAAGGGTACAGAAGTTGCTGTGCTTACGCGAGGTCTATTGGGAGGACGATCCTGTGAATACTACGGCGGCAACAGCTTCGGCCCCAGCCAACAGTCGATTTCACCAATTTCTCACACATCCCCGTTCACGCCTGATTCTGCTGCAATGTCTGGTGAGCGTGATCCTGTCCTACGAGCTGCTCTTTGGAACGGAGTCGGTCATTAGCCGGCTAAACAGCGAGGGGATGGTCGTCGGAATGTGGGCATTCGTGGGAATGCTCGTCTTGTTGCCGAGTGCCTGGTTCGAGTTAGGCTGGGTCAATGGCGCGCTTGTGGCCGTTGATACGGTGCTGGTGACAGGGACGATCTATCTGTCAGGGAATGCGCGCCCGGATCTCTATACCGCATACTTTGTCCTGATGCTGGTGGCGGCTTCGGTGCGGCGCTTGAGCCATATGATGGGGCTATGCCTCTTCCTCTGTGCCGGGTATGCCGCATTGTTGTATGAGGGTATTGTCCACAGTGAAACCGTGGCGGTTGGCCATTTGCTTGGCGTGCCGGTACTCCTGGTGATGGCGGTCTTCTATGGGTTGGCGTTGGAAGCCGTCACGGTTGTCCAAGAAGAGAAGTCGACGTTGCTGAAGGATGTCGAATCCTTGAAGCGCACGGAAGAGCAACTGGCCGCCAGCAAGGTACAATTGGAGGCCCGTATCGCCGGATTGAACAAGGATCTGACGCAGTCTCAGGACAAGCTGCAGCAGGGGCTGGCGGTGCGCCAAGGGTTAGAGCGTCGATTGCGCGAGGCGCAGAAGATGGAAGCCGTCGGACGGATGGCGGCCGGGATCGCCAAGGAGTTCGGCGAGTTGTTCTCGGTGATCGGGAAGCAGACCGGTGTACTGTTGGCCCAGCTGCCGACCAACGATCCGCTGCGAGCTGCGACCGACGAGATCTTTAAGACCGGTGAGGAAGCGGCCGCATTGACGGCTCAATTGATCGCGCTCAATTTGGAAGATACGCAGGTCCGTCAGGTGCTGTCGGTCAAGACGGTCTTGGCGGATCTTCGGAGTGCCATCAGGAGCCTGCTCCCGGCGCAGATCGACCTCGCGATCCATCAAGACGAATCCCCGATCTATGCAGAGGTCGATCGTGAAGGGCTGGAAAAGGTGCTGTTTCAGCTGGTGGTCAATGCGCGGGATGCCATGCCGAACGGTGGACGATTAGTGATTGAAGCGCGCTCGGGTGCAGGTCTGCCAGGCGTCGCTCATGCCAGCGGGGTCGGTAAGACGCCCTCTCACGACGTACTGATTCAGATCAGCGACACGGGGACGGGGATGAATCTGGACACGCAGTCGAGGATGTTCGAGCCGTTTTTTTCGACAAAAGAAACCAATGTGGGACTCGGACTGACGGCGGTTTACGGGAT
>CAZXNN010000328.1:0-4153 GCA_964641915.1 uncultured Nitrospira sp.
ATGGCCGGGGCCGAAGGCCCGCGTCGCGCCCTTGCGATGGACGAAGAGACGAGTCGGCGTTCCGTCGATGTCGTGCTCCTCGACCTTGCAGGTATTATGGGAAACGTCGTAGAGGAGTGAGAGTGTCGCCTGCGGCAGGATGTCGGCAAAGACTTCCCTGACGAGATGCGTGACGATTTGACGGTTGGCCAGCGCGCAATTTATCCCCGCCCGCATGGCACCGAGATATTCCTGGCCTACCTCGGAATTGATCGGGGCACAGGCCAGCTCACGATCGGGCAGGTCGATACGGTGCCGCGCTGCGCTCGTGACCATACTTTTCAGAAACTCGGTGCCGATCTGATGGCCGAGTCCGCGCGAGCCGCAGTGAATGCTCACGACGATGTCGTTTTCTCGCACTCCAAAGACCGCCGCCGCCGCTGCATCGAATACCTGCGTCACCCGTTGCACTTCGAGATAGTGGTTCCCTGACCCGAGCGTCCCCATTTCATCTTGCTGTCGCTTCTTGGCGTGATCCGAGACATTCTCGGGTTTGGCGCCGGCCATGCAGCCGCGCTCTTCGATGAACTCCAAATCCTCGTGTGCCCCGTAGCCCTTCCCCACGGCCCATTTCGCCCCGCCGGCGAGCATGGCGTCCATCTCGTGCCGATCCAAGTGCACCTTCCCTGTACTTCCCACGCCGGCAGGAATGCGATGAAACAAGGCCTCGGCCAGCAGCTCTTTCACCGGCTGGATGTCCTCGACAGCGAGCCCTGTACGAAGCAAACGAACTCCGCAGGAAATGTCGAAGCCAACCCCGCCGGCTGAGATCACCCCTCCGAGATCAGGATCGAACGCGGCGACCCCACCGATCGGGAATCCGTAGCCCCAATGGGCATCTGGCATCGCGTAGGACGCTTGGACGATGCCGGGTAACATCGCCACGTTGGTCACTTGCTCGTAGACTTTCTCGTCCATGTCGTGAATCAGGTCTTCGGTGGCATAGATCACGCCAGGTACCAGCATCTTGCCGCGGGGAGTAATGTGCCATTCGTCCCGCCCACGTCGTTTCAAGAGATTGAGATCCATCACCGCCTCATGTCCGAGTACACGTTATACATCAACAACACACTGTGCAATCCAACGCCCCTGCTCATCTTGCTTCACTGACAGCTCGGTGTAGGTCGCACCTTTCACCTCGACGGCCGGTTGATGTCGCGCTATCTCGATCGGCTCTCCCCAAGCCGTTGCATGGAGCGAACGGTCGTTGAAGCGCACGGCAAAGCGACTGAACAGCATCTTCCGCGTGGCCATTTCATAGACCAGCGCGTTCAGCCAATCGGCCAGCAGCAGCTCCTCGTCAGGAGCCTCACAGGCGATCGGCACCGCTTGCGCCGGGGCGACAGCGTCCAGGTCTGTGATCACGGCGGTCAGTGCCAGCCCTGCCTGTTCAAACGCCGCCTCCTTGGTCGAACCGACCCCCCGCACACCGATATCGGCCTCGTGCGGGAAATGTTCCCAGCTTCCTTGCACAGTCTTGGAAGGAGATAGCATGATCAGTCAATCCCAGGGAGCGACATCCTTTACTTCACAGTAATTGTCCCGACTCGTCCCTCTACATCTATGACGGTTCCAAACGCCCTGCACTTGGACTGAATGGTTCTGACAAGGAACTCCCGCTCCAGTTCACTTGCCAGTCGCACCCCAAGGTCCTCGATGCAGGTCGGATGAAGCCTGACACGCGCGATGCGGCCTTCTTCCACTTCAAGCAGGAATAGAAACGAGAGATCATTGCGCTCGTCTGTGTCGATCATGTAGTCGTCGATAAAGTCGCCGGTGGAATAGAGGATGGCTTTCCCCTTGTAGAGTTCGATGCCTTGAGGGGTATGGTTGGAATGGCCCCAATAGAGATCGGCACCCATGTCGATAAGCTCGTGCGCCAGCGTCTGGATCTCCCTCGACGGCGCACCCCAGTTTGGACCGACATGTGCGCTGACGATCACAAGGCCTGCTTGCCGCCTCGCCGACAGCAGCGCGTGAGTCAGTCGAGTTCGGTACGGCTCTTTCAATCCACAGTCGCTGTACGCGACGTAGTTCACCCCCGGTTTCGTCTTTGTCGCTTCCCATTCCGACTCATTATCCGTCAAAGCCATGACGGCCACGCGACCCTCCGGCAAGTCAAGCACAAGAGGAGCCAGGGCTTCTTCTATTGTGGCACCGGCGCCCGTCCGTTTGATGCCGGCTTGGTCGAGCAACTGGACGCACTCGAGCAAGGCTTCAGGCCCGTAATCCAATACATGATTATTGGCCAAGGTCACCCCGTTGATCTTGGCCGCTGAGAAAAAATCAATGGCGCGAGGCCAGGCACGAAAGTGAAACGCCTTCGTGATCGGATGCCATTCCGTCCCTTGGCTGCTGATCACACATTCTAAGTTGACCAATCGGCAGTCGGCACTCAGCAGGATCGGCAACACGTCCCCCCAGAGCGCTTCAGGGCGCACCGAGCGATTCTGAATGACATACTGATCCACTAGTCGTCCGAGCATTACATCACCGGTCAGCGCGATGCTCATTGTTGCAACACGAGATGTGTCCCCTGCCGGAATCAGCCGGTCAGATGCAAGGCGGCCACTACCTTTTGAGTCACTCTGAGCCTGTCGAATTCAGCACCCGATCATGCACTCACCGGCTCTGAATTCATGGCCGTTCGATGATGCTGCTAAGCCAGGGCCTGGATACGAATTTTCACGTCTTCGGGATCGCACACTCCCCGCAGTGAGAGCATTCGATCCGAGGTCCGCAAATGAATGACCAGCGTGCCGATTCCAAAGAACTGCGCGACGAAGCCTTGCCGAACTATCACTTCGCGGATATCACTCAGGAGAATGTATTGAGTCACGCGTCCCGTATAGCCGTTGCGCACCATGATCCGATCCCTCGTGAGTTCGTAGTGCACCCAGTGCCGCAGGACTACGGCGCAGGCAATCAGGATCCCGGCCCCGATCATCCACATCTCCCACCCACCCAGACCAAATCTATGAAACATCGCCGCACGGATGGCGGAGAGAGCGCTCATGAGGTAGAGCCAACTGAACTGCGCCCAGGAGGGAAACGTCTCCCAGACCACTGGTGACTCCGGCTCCCGCTTTTCCATCAGCTGTAATGTCGTCATTGCCCAGCCACTAGAACCATTCTCGTTCCGCCTTGTCGGCCCGTTCGCCCCACAAGGCGCTGAGAGGAAGATCCACAAGGGAGTAGGCGCCGGGGTCAAGGTCCGGCAACGCGCGGGCCGCCGCGAGCATGACCTCAGCCGTTACCACCGCTTTGTCGAAACGCCCCTCCAGCATGAAGTGCTGGCGGCCCAGCCGTTGCGGAGAACTCCGCCGGTCGAGGACGACACCCCGTCCTTCCTGCTCAAGCGAGGCAAGACTCTCCATGGGAAATATCTGCGTTTCTTCCCCTAGAAACAGTGGATCGGCCCGAATAGCCTGGGCTACAACTTCGGCGTTCGCCCCCTTCTCCAATTCGATATAGACATAACGCTGCACTCGGCCGTCTGTGGCTCGAACTTCTGTGCACAGCGCATCTTTCACGCCGACGATGCTCTTGGCCATGACTGTGTGGCGGAGCGTGATTCCAGGTCGATGCGTCGTCTCGGTCATCCCTCCTGGTGTAAGCAACGCCAACCAGGATCGAAAGACCGAGAGCGCCCCAGGATCCCACCCGGCTCCGACAATGGCCGGAGCGTTGTGATGAAGAGCCAGCTTGTGGATCGCCGCCTTGTGGGCGTGAAATGATTCTCCATGGAGAATGGCGCAGTCCACGACCGGAATTCCATGCTGGAGAATCTGAGAGGCAGCCTCCATGACGGCGTTCGTTGGCACGCAAATCATTGCTCCGTCTACTTCCTTCACCTGGCTCACATGGGTCACCAGTGGAATGTGTCGGAGGTGGTCGGGCAGTCCTTCCACTCCGCTGGCCGGCCGACGAACGAATGCCTCCACCGTGAGGTCATGGCTCAGAGCGATGAGTTCCGCGCAGGCCTGTCCAACTCTCCCGACTCCGATGACTGCAAGACGCAGCAGCTTCGTGTTCGTGAATGACATCATCTGCGACGTGCTACGACGAGGACGGAAACTTTCTCAAACCTATCCGTCCTGCCAACTCGTGAAGC
>CAZXNN010000329.1:0-4149 GCA_964641915.1 uncultured Nitrospira sp.
ATATATGGTGGGCTTTTCGATGAGTGCTCTTATGACAACGACTCTCCGACTCACATCCTTTGCGCGACTCACACTAGCCGGGGCTTTTTGTAGCCTGACGCTGTCGGGCTGTCTGTCGCCAATCACGCTGAATCGCGCGGTGACCTCGTACGATGAGGCGGTGACGGATGCCGTCTCCAAGCAACTGCTCATCAACATTGCCCGCGCCCATCGCCATCAACCCATCCACTTCACCGGCGTCTCGAACATCGCCGCCACGTTCGACTTCCGCGTGAATGCCGGAGCCACTCCGGCGCTGACGGGCGATGCCAGCAAGACACTCATGCCGGTCTTCGGCGGCAGCGTGGCGGAGAATCCGACGATCAGCATCGTACCGATCGAAGGGGAAGAGTTCACCAAGCGGCTGTTGACCCCCTTTCAGGAAACCAAGTTCACCCTTCTGCTTCGCCAGCGCTTCGACATCGACCTGTTGCTCCGGCTGATGGCGCAGGAACTGCGGATCAAGCAGCACGGCCGGGAGATCTCCTACCGCAATGCGCCAGCCGATAAACCGGGCTATGAAATGTTCCGCCGCGTGGTGACACACATCTCGGCGATTCAGGACCAGAACCAGCTCTACGCCGAACCGCTCGTTTCCCATCGCACCTGGACGATTCCCGCCAACTCGGTCACCGCCGAAGGCTTCCAGTCGCTGCAGAAAGACTATCTCGTCGCCTACAACCAGAAAGACAACACCTACACGCTCAAAAAGCAGGTCATGGGCCGCATCCTCATTACCAACTATGACCCCGATACGCTGTCATCTGAGGAACGGGCGCGGTTGATCGACGAGACGGAGGACGGGCATCTGAACGATGTCTCCTTCGACATTCGTCCCGGCCATTTCGGCGGGGACTATCCGCTCAAGGGCGATTTCCGGCTGCGGAGCTTCAATACGATTCTGAACTTTCTGGGACGCGGGCTGGAGGAAGATCCCGAATATGACGTGGAGAAGGATCCGCGCACGCCGCCGGTGCATGAGAATCCCGTCCACGCGATGGAGCTGGTGCTGTCGGACAGTTCCCCGTCCGATGCCGACCTCTCAATCAAGTTCCACGGCAAACATTACGCGGTGAACACCACCGGGCCGCTGGCCCGCTGGAACCGCGAAGGATTCCAGTTGCTCTATCTCCTCTTCCAGATGACGGTGAGCGAAGTCCCGCGCGTGGGCGTCCCCAGTATCACGATTGCGAAGTGACGCCGAGAGAGTGCTGAGTCCTGAGTCGGATCAGCGATGCCGTTTTCAATCCGCACCGCAGGCTGTCATCTATCTCACAGGGCCCGTGTGATTTTTGCCACCTTCGTGGCATCGACTCCGCTCTATATCAATTTACCCAGCCACTAGATCTTGCGGCTGGTGCGCCGCAAACCCGACTATCTTGTCGATTCATCGGAATCGCCGGCCGGCTGCGTAGCGGTACGTAGATTGCGTATAGCTCCTGACAGAACGAATGGAGGTCCATCATGCATGACATGACAGTATGGGCAGCATGGTATCTCTTTCTTCTGGCAATCCCGGTTCTGCTCGTCGGCTCCATAGTCCGGGACCGGATGGCCCGCCGTCACAGTAGCCGACGTGGCTCACCACATTGAAAGCACCAAGAAGGTACGCAAGGGTTCGGAAGCTCGATCGAACGAACTGGGGGGGAGTCTTTTCTTACCGTTCGCGTTGCGCGGATTTCTTCGTCGGCAGGTTATCGGCGAAAGGCGTCTTTTCCCTTGATCACGTCGGAGAGCATCTGATCCGCCAGTTTGGCGGCCACCCGCCGCCGGTACCACCGGCGGACCAATCCGATCACGACCATCGCAACAGCAGCGGCGATCAACGCCCAGACTGACTCTTCCATGGGTTCAGCTTAATTCAGTCCCCAGGGCCGAGACAAGAGGACCGTGGCACGACAGAAAGCAGTGTCATTTCCTTCGTCCTGTCTGCTATAGTTCCGCACTTGTCGGCCCCCTTACTTCCCGTCTAAGGCTTGCCAGGCTTTGGTTTACAGACAGTCAACGGTTCTTCGGGTTCCGCGTTAATGACTTCATGCGACACCATACGTTCCTAACCACCGGTCTCTCCGTTGCGATCAGTCTCCTTGCCGGCTGCAGTGGCGGCGGATCGGACACTCCTCTTGCTACGCCCCCCGTCACCGGCCCGTCCTGTTCGGTCGCGCAGCTCGAAGGAGCGATGGAGAGTACGCTGGCGCAAACGTCGTCGGATGTGGACTTCTCCTTCTCGGTCGAACGGCAGGATGGCCGTCGCTACACCTACAACCGGGGCGGCTCCACACTGCAAACCTCTTATGAATCGGCCTCGACCTCCAAGCTGGTTTCGGCGGTCGTCATCCTACGGCTGGTGGAGCAGGGGTATCTGAGTCTGGCTGACAAACCGCAGCGCTACATTACAACCTGGCCGATCGCGAGCACCGATCCGCTCTTCAATATGACGCTCGCGCAGTTGCTGAGCTTCACTTCTGGTCTGACCGATGAGCCGCTCTGCCTCAACGCGGGCTCGGCACTTTTCGACAACTGCGTGAACAGCATCGCCACGACCAACGCCGGGAATGGGATTACTCCGGGCCAACAGTTCTATTACGCCAGCACCCATCTGCAAGTGGCGGGGCTCATGGCGATCAAGGCGCGGGGCGTGGCCACCTGGCAGGATGTCTTCACGGAATTCAAAACGCAGACCAGCCTGTTCCCGACTGCGGCCTATGATCTTCCGTCTGCCACGAATCCCCGCCTGGCCGGCGGCATGCATTGGACGGGCGAGGAGTACATGGCCTTTCTGAAGGCGCTGAAGAGCGGCTCGTTGCTGAACAGCACTTTGATGGGCCAGCTGCTGGCGGATCACACCGCCGGTGTGACGATCGCCTATTCACCGGCCCTGGTCGGCGCAGGCGAAGACTGGCACTACGGGCTCGGCCTGTGGCACGAATGCCAGAGCGCCACGTTCAATTGCACGGCGGGGACCAGAGTCTCCAGCCCCGGCGCCTACGGAGCCTACCCGTTCTGGGATCGCAGTCACGACTACTTCGGCATCGTCGCCCGCCAGGGCGCGCTCGGGACCTTTCCCAACGGCATCGCCATCGAACGAACCGTCCGCCTCGACGTCGAACAGTGGCTGGCCTGTCCGTAACAATCCGCTCGCTCCCACTCGACAGAGGCACATTCACTTCCCATAAGACCCGCTCGGAATTTTCTGCTACTCTCCTCCCCCATGCCCCCGGCCCTCCAAGCATTCCTGATTCTCTTTGTCGTCGGCGCATCGCTGCGCATGTCGGGTGTGCTGACGAAGGCGCATGCGGAACGGCTGGGGCTCTTCGTCTTTTCCGTTACGCTGCCGGCGACGATTCTCGTGTCGTTGGATCGCGTGGCCTTTGCCACAACGGCCTGGAAGCTGCCGCTGGCTGCCTGTCTCATCTCGCTCCCGTTGGTACTCCTCTCTTGGCCGCTCGCGCGAGTGCTGCATCTCGCCCGCCCGACACAGGGCGGATTTCTCCTTGCCATCGGCTGCATCAATTCGGTGTACTTTGCCTATCCCGTCGCGCTGGCGACGTTCGGCGACGAGGGCCTTGCCCAGGCGATCCTCTTCGACCTCGGCCAAACCGCGCTCACCCTCACGGCGCTCTATGCCCTGGCAGTCTGGCACGGCACCGCCGCACCCTCGGCGCGCTCGGCGCTCACGCGACTGCTCACCTCGCCTCCCTTCTGGGCCTTAGCCATCATGCTGGCGATGAAAGCGGCAGGACTTCATCTGCCTTCCTGGCTCCATACCGTCTTGACGCCGGTGCATCTCATGACGACGCCGCTGGCGAGTCTCGTCCTCGGCCTCTCGATCAGCTTCGCGGCGCTGCAGCGAACCTGGCAGCTCACCTGCCTGGGCGTGGCAATGCGGATGTTCGGCGGGCTGTTGTTAGGAGTCGCCGCAACCTGGCTGCTGGATTTGAACGGAATGGAACGAGCGGTCGTGATCCTGATCGCCGCGATGCCCTCGGCGGTGACGGCGGTCATCTTCGCGACAGAAACGGGATTGGATGAATATCTCGTCGCCTCGATCGTGGAGCTCTCGATCTGCCTCGGCGTGGCCCTGCTTCCCTGGCTCCCCCGCATTGCCGC
>CAZXNN010000330.1:0-4117 GCA_964641915.1 uncultured Nitrospira sp.
CGGGCTATCCGGCGTCGCACGGCTGCATCGGCCTCTATGATGAATCGATGCAGAAGGAACAGTATGGAATTCCGAAAGACCCGGAGGTGAACGATGCGAAGAAGTTGTTTGTATGGGTGTTAGGCGGTGAGCCGGAAGATGACCGGGTGATTCCGCTTCCCAACGGTCCTCGACTTGAGATCCTCGGTGCGGCGCCGAAGAGTGAGGCGCCTAGCCGATGATCCGCAGGGGATTGCTGTAGAGCTGTCAGCGAGAAGAGCAGTCGTACTCACATGTAAGGGCGCACAAGAGTTTCTTGGGACGGACTGATCTCGATGAGCCTCTTAAATGCAGCAACTGATTCTTCCCGGCGGCCGGCTTTCCTAAATATGTGACCGAGCATGTAGTAGGCTTCGGTTTCCGTCGGGCTCATTTCAACTGCTGCAGTCAGGTACTGCAGGCTCTTTTCCGTATTGCCGAGGTTGTTCAGATAGGACGCATATCCGCAATACAGTTTGTAGTTACGGTGCTTGACGATCAATGGCTCGAGTATTTGGATGGCCAGATCCGATCGGCTGCGGACTGGATTTCCTGCATGCCAGGCAACGGTGAGGGCAAATTCTAAGTCATCGTCTTCTTCTTGAAGATACCGCATCGCTTCGGCATATCCTGAAGCGCTTTGCGGGCCGTTCAGCGCATGCCCGATTCGTCTTTTTCTCAGAACAAGGTCTCCCGGTGTTTTATCCTGGATCAGCGCAAGAGTCCCTGGCGCGTCATGACTGAACCCATTCAACTCGGTCCACGGAAATCCTAGGAAGCCGGAGTGAACTGGGATGGCGAAGACTTGATCGGGAAGGAGTATATTGAGCATCCGTCCGTTGAGTTGAATCGTGCGTTCCGATGAGTTGGGGGTATGGAGTCGGACTCTTGTCTGACCAGCTCCCAGCCAGGAACCCAATCGAAGAGGTTCTTCCATTACCGCCAGGATTGTCACTTTCACCTGTTCTGGTGGAGATTGATCCAGAGAGCCGTTCAGATAGAGGCCCACGCATCCGAGGATGAATAGAAGGGCGACTACGTCAGCCAGGTGAAACAACGGGCGGCAAATCTCCAGTATGCGGTTTTGTGGCGAAAGCCGGGCTGCGAATCTGAGTATCAGAACCAGCATACAGAGTGCGAGGACCAGGACGGTGATGCTTCCAACCGCATCCCACATCCCGACGACGGGGTATTCCATCTGGATGGATGCAGCCCACAGGCACAAGGCGATCAGCCACCGGGAGATGAGTCCCCAGCGAAAGAGTTTCGGAATGAGGGATCGTATAGCGGTCGAGATATTCATGAGTTCACACCACGGCTCGACGGAGTCAGTTCCTCATCTATGTTGCGGCTGCGCAACCTGATTGCTGTCGTGGTCTCTGCCTGGGAGCGTACACGTCCTGACGGGTGCAGGCTTCCCCAGCGTCGAGTACAGCTGACAGTATTCTTGGATGGTTTGGGTGTTCTGGTAGCCGCCTGCCTGTGCGGCAATCTCAAATTCATTCAATGCCTCCTCGAATCGCCGTGCTTTCTTCAGGAGGCGGGCCAACTCCATGTGAGGTGTGACCCGTTTGGGATCGAGTGCGAGGCTTCTGCGAAGTACGGCTTCTTGAAGGTCGAGCCTGTCCATCCATTCCGCTGCCCAAGCTTGCTGCTCCAGGTCGCTAGGGCCACCGGGAGGCAGGGTGACCATGTGCTGAAAGATGGCACGGGCTTCCTGCTTTGCGCTTGTGCGAATCTTCGCCGTTGCGAGTGCCGCATAGGCGGGAATGCTGTTCGGATCGGCTTTTAAGCCCTCCGACATGAAACGGCGAACGGCATGCGAGTCGAATGAGTCGGCAAAGAATCGATTGATCGCCCGGATATAGAACGGGTCGGAAGGGGCGGCCCGGAATGCGTTTCTCAGGAAAATATACTGATTGGTGGTATCTCCGACCGCCTCGTACAGGACTGACGCGTGGAAATATGCGAGGGCTTGCCTGGGATCGGCTGCAGCCGATTTGAGAAAGGCGTCGAGGGCTTTGTATGGTTTTCCGGCTTTCTTGTGGATGACGCCAATGCTCAGAAAAGCATCGGCGGGGTGATCGCCCTTCTGAATCGCCCGCTCGGCTGTGTGGATGACTCGCCGGTCCATCCCGCCGTCGTAGATTCGCAAGACCCGATAGTAGTGAGCGAGGAGTGTCAGCGGCCGATCTTGCGCCGGTTTACTCAAGAGGTATCCGGTAATTTCGAGCGTATTCAGAAACGAGGTAATGTTCCTGGCGGCGGTACCGGTTCGGAGGGCGGCGTTGAGAGTCGGAATGGGATCGGCCCGAGACGGATCTCTGGTTGCGATCAACGCCGCAAGCAGCAGCGCATCGACGTTCTCCTTATAGACTCCGAGGACGCGGTCTGTGTATTGAGCGGCCTTTGGATAGTGGCCTTGGTCATAAGCGACCTGGCCAAGGGCGAGCAGGGCGTCAATGTCGTCGGGGTGTTCCGCAATCCGTTCCTCAGCCGATCGGATCGCGGCGGGGAACTCTTGTGCAAGGGTATGAAGCAGCAGGGGAGGCGTCGAGCCTTCCCGGGATAAGTAGGAGACGTAATCCGTCCGATACAGGCGTGCGGCTCTGGAATAGGCGCCCAGTTCATAGAGAATCAGGGCCTTAATGCTTCGGTTCTCGGGGCCGAACAACATCGGATTCAGCTCGGTCGCCCGTTTGACCAGGAAGAATCCGCTCAGAAGGGTCAGCCCCAGAATGGATGTGATGACAATGGCAATCCTCCGGTACGTGAGGATGAAGGACAAGAGCTTGTCCAGGAACGGAAGTGTAATCGGGACAGGAATGCCTAAGGGGTTGATCGGATTCATTAGGAAACGATAGCAAGGGATGGGTTGTCTGTATAGCGAATGATGCAATCGCGTTGATCAATATAAGGAAGGGCGGCGCGGATGGTGTTCCACGAGGGTGTAATGTGCTGTCGATGTGGCGGAGGACGACAGGGTAATTTTGCTTCGGAACGGGCGGAAAGTTCACCCCATCGTCCAAGCACCACGTGGAGCCAAGGCTAACCTGGGCGTATTGGCTGGACACCAGAATTAATCCGGTCCGCTATGGTTCCGTGATGATCCTCCCTCCTGGATGCTCTTCCCCTTCACCCCACTCCGCCACGGCCTGGGCCATTTCGGCGAGGCGTTGAGCGGCACGGCCAAACACCGTGTCGGGAGGATACTCCCCGTCGATACCGCGTTCGCCCGCTGTGACGCCGGTGAGTAACTCAATGGCCTCTTCCAGTGTATTTACCGCGTACACGGTGAACTGTCCCGATTCGACTGCTTCGACCACATCGCGGCGAAGCGCGAGATGCTTCGTGTTCCGCGCCGGAATGATCACGCCCTGTTTGCCGGTCAGCCCGCGCCGTGAACAGGATTCAAGAAATCCTTCGATTTTCTCGTTGACGCCGCCGATAGGCTGGACTTCGCCCAATTGGTTGACGGATCCGGTCACGGCGAAATATTGCCGGATCGGCAGATCGGCCAGGCTGGAGAGGATCGCCGTGAGCTCCGCGACGGCGGCGCTGTCTCCCTCGATTTCAGAATAGGTCTGTTCAAACGTCAGCGAGGCGTTCATTGCAAAGGGATGTACCCCGGCAAACTTTCCTGCCAGGTAACCGGCGATGGTCATGACCCCTTTGCTATGGATATTCCCTGCCAACTCCGCTTCTCGCTGTACGTCGATGACGCCTTTGGTGCCGACATAGGTGCGCGCCGTGATGCGGGTGGGGCGGCCGAACGTATAGTCGCCGAGTTCATGGACAGAGAGACCATTCACCTGGCCGACGCTCTCGCCGTCGAGATCGACCATCAAGGTACCTTCTTTGATTTCGTCTTGGATCCAATGTTCGGCTAGATTCGACCGGTGGCGCTTATGCGCGATGGCCGCGTCGACGTCTCCGCGCGTCACAAACGAATGACCTTCTTTCCTGGCCCAGTAGCCGGCTTCGCGGATAAGGTCGCTCACGAGGCTGAATCGCAGTGACAGACGGTCGTGCCGATCGGCAAAGCGGAAGCCTTGCCGAATCACTTCAGCGACCGCATCGGCGCCAAAGTGCGGCAACC
>CAZXNN010000331.1:0-4111 GCA_964641915.1 uncultured Nitrospira sp.
TCATCTGCGGATGGACTACGTCGAGTCCGCCAATCTGGCTCGCATGCTCGCCACATCCGCCACCCTTCCCATGGCTATTGTGTCTTTTGGCGCGCCGGTTTCATCCGCGGTTTCCTGTCCGGTCATCACGCTGGACCTTCCGCAATTGGACGGCCGCCCGCTTCTGGAAGTGTGGACGAGCGACCAGCCGGTTGCCGTTCACCGGATGAATGAGTTCTCCGCCGCTACGAGCGGCGAGATCCTGGCGGGCACGCTTCAACTAGAAGAAGAACCCCGCGCAGGACTGCAGCTAACCACAGAGCGGGTGTACCGGCGCCTGCTCCATCACGTCCAGGAATTGGGATTCCCTTACCTCTGGCGGATCTGGAATTTCTTTCCCGGCATCAACGAAGACGAGCACGGACTCGAACGCTATCGCCAGTTTTGCGTCGGACGCTATCAGGCGCTCGCCGGGACGCTTCAAGGCTTCCCCGGGTCCCTTCCGGCCGGAACCGCCGTCGGAACGCGGTCAGGTCCTCTCCAGCTCTATGTGCTTGCAGGCACTCATCCGGCTACCCATCTGGGCAATCCCCGCCAAGTCCATGCCTATGAATATCCGGAACATTACGGTCCCTGCAGCCCGTCGTTTGCGCGCGCCACGCTCCTCCAATCGGATCTTCATACTCAACTGTTCATCTCCGGCACGGCCAGCGTGGTGGGACACGAGAGCCGCCACATGGGCCTCCCTGAAACCCAGACGCGTGAAACCGTCGACAACCTGCGCGCCCTGGTTGCCCATGCCGAGGAACTATCGGGAACAACGCGCCACCCTCAGTCATCACACGGTCGGTATAAGGTCTACGTCCGCCAGCCCGATCATCTGGAAGCTATCCAACAGGCCCTCAGCATTCCGCTGTTTGCGTCGAGCCAGATCGTCTATCTCCAGGGAGACCTCTGCCGCAAGGAACTGCTGGTTGAGATCGAAGGGGTCGTCACCACAGACTGAGCCGCGCCATGCCTTCATCTCAATCCACACAGCCTGACATCCGCGCACTCACCACACCCCGGACGGGTCTGTAATGGGCAGGACGGAACCATCCCGGCGAGCCGCCCTGCCGATCAACGGACAGGAGGCCGGACGCACCGCAAAGTTGGGTAAGCAGTTTTACTTCACCATCGATTGCGACTGGGTCCCCGGTTCGCATGTCGGGCTGGCGGCACTCCTGGACTGTTGCGATCGCTTCCGCATCAAAGCGACGATCTTCTTTGCCGGCCGGTTTGCCGAAGCCTATCCGGACCTCGTCCGCGAGTGCCTCCAGCGCGGGCACCAGCTCGGCACCCACGGGTGGGCGCACGGGGGGCTGGAAGAGGATGAGGACTTCCGTATCGCGTCCTACGAGCAACAGCGGCAATGGATCCGGCGGGCAACAGATGCCGTAGAGAAGGCGTCCGGCGTCCGGCCGGTCGTGTTCCGGGCGCCGAATCTGTGGATCGGCGAAACGACGCTCCGGGTCCTCGAAGAAGAAGGCTATCACTCTGACTCGTCCGTTCCTGCCAGGCGATTCGACATGGGACTCGGTCGTGTCCACTATGTCAAATATTTCAAGGCTCCCCGCGACCCGTACCACCCGTCACGCAGCAATCTGAACCACCCTGGCGACAGCAGCATCGTGGAGGTGCCTCCATCGTCTCACCTATTTCCGATTAATCTGGCCACCCTTCGCACCGTCGGCCTCAGTACGTTTCAGCGAATGCTCCAGTGGATCGGACAGCGCTCACGCCACCTCGTCTTTTACTGCCATCCCAGCGAATTCGTGCTGGCCTCCGAACAAGCATTTCCCCGATCCATGTCCAAATGGAATCAGAAGAGAATGAGTCCGGGCAACCTGATCTTCGTGGACGACTTGCTCGCGCATATTCAGAAGGTAGGCTATACCGCGACCAGGATGACCGATACCGCCACACGACAGCTTGACTTGATGCAACCAGTCATACTAAGAGCAAGAGAGCTTCAATCCGAAGCTCTCTATCAAGAGGAGGGACAACGATGAATCGAATCCTATCCGCGTTCGCCGTGGCATGCCTTATGATCGTGGTGGTTGCCGGTTGTCGAGGAGCCGGCCAGATCTACAACATCAAAGAAGCGCCCGTGGCCACCGCAACGGGAAAAGAACTCACGATGGAACAAGTCCAAAAGGCCATCGTGGAAGCCGGATTGAGCTTGCGATGGATCATGAGTCCCGACAAACCCGGCCATATTCTCGGCACCCAAAATGCCCGCAGCCATACCGCTGTTGTAGACATCGACTACACGACCAAGTCCTACAGCATTACCTACAAGGACAGCGTCAATCTCAATTTCAACGCGGACAAACAGACCATTCATGAAGCCTATAGCGGCTGGGTTCGGAATCTTGATAATGCCATCAAGGGTCGACTGATGGCCGCTTCCGCATCCTGATCGTCTCATTCACTGCCGATGAGGTCCGGGGTTAACCCGGGCCTCGTTTGCTCTCCCCCTTCACCCTGCCCCGATCGTCGGCGGTACAACTCGCGTTCAACCAGGGTAATCGTGCCACCATCGAAGATGTCGACTGAGCGGCTTGCCCCACTCTGATCTTGCGTTTCGTTACACCGAAAGTGCGCTGCGAAGGACACACCACAGCCCGCTCAGAGAAAGTCCCCTAGAGAGGATCTTCCAAGCTACCATCTGGGTGATCTTGAGGATATCCAGCACGGGACGAAAATGGCTTGGGCAGGGCCCTGAACGCGGTGTCACGGTTATGGGGAGCGTCCGGATGTTCATGCCCCGCCTCGGGGCCTCGATCAGGATCTCGCTTTCAAACACGAAGCTGCGTGATCGCTCATGAGGAACGTCAATCGCCCGAAGCAGGGCAGCCGGGTACAGGCGAAATCCCGACTGGCTATCGTCGATCGGAGCCCCTGCGGCCAACCCGATCCAGAAATCCGCCACTCGATTCGCCCCATACCGCCAAAATGACGTCTTCCGCTGATCGCGGCGGCGCGCGCCGATAAGGAATGCACTCGGCTCGTCAAGAGATTGCTTGATGAACAATGGAATTTCTTCAGGGGCATGCTGCCCGTCGGCATCCAACGTGATCACGCCGGCTGCGCCCCCTGCCAAAGCCCGCTCAAATCCACGGCACAGGCTGCCCGCTTTCCCGAGATTCTTCTCGTTTCTCAGCACGGTTACATCGACACCAGCGAGCGCTTCAGCGGTGCCGTCCGTCGATCCATCATCGACTACGATCACATGAGGGCACTGACGTCGTGCGCGCAGGGCCACGTCACGAACCGTGTGGGCTTCGTTGTAGGCCGGAATCACGACCCAATAAGAGCCGGCGAGTTCGGACACGTCCGTCACGCCATGCCTCCGTTGATGCCGATGACCTGCCCCGTGATGTACCCCGCTTGTTCGGACACCAGGAAGGAGACGAGCGCCGCGACTTCTTCCGGCGTACCCACGCGCTTCATCGGCACCATCGCATCGACCTGCTCCGGCTTGAATGACCGTCTCGTCGCCGACGACTCGATCAAACCTGGCGCGACCACATTCACCGTGATCCCTCTGGACGCCAGCTCGATCGCCAGCGACTTGCTGGCTCCATGCAGGCCGGCCTTCGCCGCTGCATAATTCGTCTGGCCGCGATTCCCGGTCACTCCGGCCAACGACGAAATCGACACGATCCTTCCCCAGCGGGTGCCGATCATCGGCAGCAACAACGGCTGGGTGACGTGGAAGAATCCGTTCAGTGACAGATCGACGACCTTCATCCACTGCGCTGCTGTCATCCCGGCCATCGGCGCATCGTCATGAATGCCCGCGTTATTGACGACCACCTGGATCGGCCCGTCGGCGAGCAGGGCCTGCAGCGCCTGTCCCGTGGCAGCGCCGTCGACGATGTCGAAGGTCGCCACCGTCGCCGCCCCTCCCCCGGCCGTGATCTTCTCTGCCACCTGCTTTGCCGGTGCGCTGTGCCGATGCGCATGCACGATGACCGCATAGCCGTCGGCGGCGAGCCGCTCGCCGAGCGCGGCGCCGATCTCGCCGCTGCCCCCCGTGACCAATGCGCGCTTCTTTGCCATCACGCCACCGCCTTGATAAAGATCG
>CAZXNN010000332.1:0-4104 GCA_964641915.1 uncultured Nitrospira sp.
AGTATTTCATGTTTCCCGGCAGTTGTATTCCTTCGGTCAGTGCACTGATTGCCGCAGCGGCTAAGAGTGGAGGGCTCAATCTCGTGCAGCTGGAAGACATCGGGGCGCACTATGTTCCGACGCTTCAAGCTTGGCGCAAGAATGCCGCCCAGTCGCTGACGTCTATTACGGCACTCGGGTACCCGCCTGACTTTGTGAGGCTGTGGGAGTTTTATCTCAGCTA
This sequence comes from uncultured Nitrospira sp., assembly GCA_964641915.1. Classification (GTDB taxonomy): domain Bacteria; phylum Nitrospirota; class Nitrospiria; order Nitrospirales; family Nitrospiraceae; genus Nitrospira_D. The sequence continues at coordinate 224 of CAZXNN010000332.1, forward strand.
TTGCGAAGGAGGTTTTACTGAGCGTTCGATCAGTAATGTTCATCTGCTCCTAGCCAAATCCGGCTGGCGTGGTGCCCCTCTCGTATGCTGAGCAAGGTGGCCAACGTTGCGGCCTTTCAACTCGCCTGGTGGGCCGCGGTGTTAGGGGCGGCTTCTTCGAAGGCATGGATTGGGCCGGCGGTTTCCGCCTGCATCCTGTCGCTCCACGTACGTATGGCGACAGATCGGTTGGCGATGATGAAAGTCATCGGTTTCGTGGGGGGGGTGGGGTATCTCGTGGACAGCGCCTTGGGCCTGGCCGGTGTATTGGAGTTCCACGGTGATGACGTCGGGGAGCGGCTCCTCGCGCCCTTGTGGCTGTTGGGGCTATGGCTGGTCTTTGCCACGACGCTCGGATCTTCATTGAGTGCGCTCTCGTCGCATCCTCGGCTGGCAGCAGTCCTAGGCGCGACCTTCGGACCGTTGAGTTATTACGCCGGGTTCAATCTTGGAGCGCTTCGACTAGGGCTTCTTCCCCTGCGGTCTCTGTTCATTATCGCCATCGCTTGGAGCCTGTTTCTGCCGCTCGCGTTTCGTGTGGACCGTTACTTTGCGCCAGCGGGTGCTGCCTTCCGTCCCTCAACCGTGTAGAATAGCGCTCCACGATTCACTTACGTTTGTTAGGGAGGTTGCGTGCGCGAGCAATTGGCACAAGCGTTTCACGAGACTCACTCGTTTAAGTGGGATCCCCAAGGCGGGTTCAAGCTGGCGTCGGGACTCACGAGCCCATTTTATGTCGATTGCCGCGCGCTCATGGCGCACCCGGGCGCACGCCGTTTGGTCGGGCAGCTGGCCTATGACGCACTCAGAGACATTCAACTGGATTGTCTGGGCGGGTTGGAGATCGGGGCGATCTCCATTGCCACGACCATTTCCGACTATGCCTTCGCGGCTCATCCGACTCGCGATTGGCGGACCTTCGTGGTTCGCAAACAGGCCAAGGATCATGGACTGGGGAAGCTGATCGAAGGGGCCTACAAGCCCGGCGAGCGGGCGCTGATCGTGGATGATGTGCTGACCAGCGGCGGGTCACTTTTAAAGGCGGTTGCGGCGGCACGAGGCGCTGGATTGACCGTCACCCATGCCCTGGTGATTGTCGACCGGCAGGAGCAGGACGGACGTAAGAAAGTCGAAGTCGAAGGACTCACGGTGGTCAGTCTTCTGACGATCGACGATCTGACCAGGGCCCACGGCGCGCAACGCAGAGGCTGAAGTCTGTCTACTTGCAACGAAACTCAATTCCCCAGCGGCGTTCTTGAACGATCTCTTGTGCCCCTTCGATGGGGCCCGCTACCTTGACTCGGCCTTTGGTTTCTCCCTCCCGGATGATCGAGTAGGCCCCGCCGCATTTTTCTTTCAGGAGGGACAGCGCATCTTTTCTGAACGAGGCCAGCATGGCACCCTGCTCGCTTTTGAACGGATAGACGACGACTCCGCCGCGGTCGGACTCTTGTAGTAGTGTCGCGCCCTGTCCGCAGCTGGTCATTAAGAGGGGTAGGAGGAGAAGCAGGGCTCTTGACCCATTTTGCAACTTCTTCTTATGATCAGCCTGTATCATGTTCGACTCAAAAATGTATTGCGAACCATGAGGAGGTCTTATGCAACGATGGAAACGGGGACTCATGGGCGCTCTTCTGTTGAGTAGCCTCGCTGTCACCAGCCAGGTGTGGTCATACCATTCCTACCTGCTGACCGTCCAGCAGCTACAGGCGGGGTTAGCCAAAGCATCGACTCCCGACAAGAAAGGATTTGTGTTGGTTGATGTGAGAAGTCCAGAGGAGCACCGAACCGGCATGATTCCCGGTACGGACCTGAACATTGATTTCCGAGAGATGAAAACCAGACATCGGGAACTCGGCGCTCAGTTAGACGAACACATCGTCGTGTATTGCCAGTCCGGCCATCGCAGCAACACTGCCGCCGAGGCGTTGGCCGATCTGGGCTATCGCCATGTCTATAATGTGTCGGGAAGCATGAATGCGTGGATGGAAGCGGGGTATCCGGTCGCGCGTTCTGGCCGCTAGGGTTTTGTCGTGGGTTTGGCTGCGCCCGTCACACTCTCTCGCGGACTGAGGCCGATGATCGTGGGCAGCGGAATATGTGCGGTTGACCTGCCGGCGAACAGGTCTTTCCAATTCGCCCGCGTTTCTGAGGGTTCTCCGTTTTTCCAGAGGGATTCTGAGACGAAGAGATCAGACGAGGATCCGCCGTCCATGGCCATGGCGAGTGTGATCGATGGGAATGTATCCCGCAAGCATTGGCCGAGCCCATGTAAGGTGACCAGACCGAGGCTTTTCAGAATGATAATGTGCCCGTCTTTGTCTTCGGCCACCACGGTCTGGTAAGCCCGCTTTCCTGTCTGCCGCACGCGGATGGTTCCCTTGCGATCAAGCAGCATCAATGACTGGGCCGCTTCCAGATAGGCGGGGGATTCTTCATGAAAGACGTCACTGGCTAGATCCAGCACCCCTGCTTGGGGTGCTGAGAGCGAAGGTTGGGGTTCTGCGACGAACAGTCCTTGCCATATGCTGTGGCGTCGACTGCCAAGTGACTTCCCGCCTTTAAAGAGCAGGCCGAGGTACGCGAAGTTCTCTCTAAACAGCCCCGCGTTGAACACAATCTCATGACTGGTTCGTTTCTGCCATTCGTCAATACTAGGGGGATGCAGCAGACCTTCTTGAGCAAAATGGTGTACTGAAAAGCGGTGGAGGGCTGGATTGACCTTAATGACCAACAAGCGGTCCATGTCGGGACATTGCTCATCCGGTTGCCAGATCGAGGCGGCGAGACCCGGGCTGAGTGGTTCCCAATGGGGCTCTTGTGCAAGTGCCGGCGCTGCTGACCAGAGCAGGAGTGCGATAAAAAACACGCGTGGCATCAGGTAGGAACAGTGCGTCGGCTGCGTGGTCAGAAGGTCCATGAGGCCTATCCCTGGTGGCGCCGTCATGCGGCGTCCTGCGCGATTACGATGCGTGAGACGTGGAGGCTTCCTTCCGCGGCGAACCGTTCTGTGGGAGTGGCGTCAGATCGAGGAGCTGGCGAATCCGTTGGCTCAAGGCTTCCGGTGTAAACGGCTTCTGGAGGTAGTCACTTAGCTGATCAGTCGCCCCGATGCCGACATCGTCGGCATACCCCGAGATGAAGAGAATCCTGAGGTCGGGCTTAAGGATGCGCAGATGTTGTGCCAGTTCGGTCCCGTTCATGCCGGGCATGACCACATCGGTAAGCAGCAGCTGATAATTGCCAATCTGCTGTGTGGCAACCAGGCAGGCTTCCAGTCCGTTCTTGGATTCCAATACGCGATAGCCGAGTTTCTTGAGCTCGTCCCGGACGAGGTCGCGCACGGAGGCATCGTCTTCTACGAGGAGGATGGTTTCACGCCCCCGGTGTGATGAATGAGGAGCTTGGGCGGACGCGGTCGGATCGAGATTGGATCGGACGCTGGGGAAATAGACGTCGAAGCGACTGCCTTGTCCAACCCGGCTGGTCACATCGAGGCCCCCTCCGCTTTGGGTGACAATTCCAAACACGGTTGATAGACCCAGGCCGGTGCCTTTCCCTTCTTCTTTGGTGGTGAAAAACGGTTCGAAGATGTGGGTGAGGGTATCAGGCGACATTCCGGTTCCGGTGTCGGAGACGCTGATTTTGACGAAGGTGCCTAGCGCGGGAAGCTGGACATGATACATGGGCATCTTTGTCAGCTCGACCTGTGCGGTCTCGATCCTCAGCCTCCCGCCTTTGGGCATCGCATCCCGCGCATTCACAACGAGATTCATGAGGACTTGTTCAATCTGGGCGGGATCAGCGCTGATGCGGAGATCCTGAGGTGCCAAGGCGAGGGT
>CAZXNN010000333.1:0-4103 GCA_964641915.1 uncultured Nitrospira sp.
CGATCGACCGGTTGGTGGAGATCGAAGGCCGCGAGCATGTGGACTCCGCCCTCAAGGAGGGCAAGGGCATCGTCGGCCTGACCGCGCATTTCACCAACTGGGAACTGACCGGCGCACTGGTGCAGCGCGCCTTTGGGAACATGACCGTCATCGCCCGGACCGTCCGCAATCCGTTGGTCGATCGCTGGGTCTATGAGAAACGCACCGCCAGCGGGCTGACGATCATCCTCCCCAAAGACGCCGTGAAGGCCTCGCTCAAATGTCTCAAGAGCCGGGGCATCATCGGCATGATGATCGATCAGAGCTTGTCGAGCGGCGGCGTCTTCGTCGACTTCTTCGGCCGCCCGGCCTCCTCGACCACACTGCCGGCACTGCTACACATCCGCACCGGCGCGCCAGTCATGTTTGCCTATCTTGTCCGTAACGGGGAACGCTTCCGCCTCGTGTTTGAGCCCGTGGTCTTTCCACCGGTCGAAGATCCCGCTGCACGGATCCAGATCTACACTCAGGTCATGACCACGCAATTCGAGCAAGTGATCCGTCGCTACCCCGAAAGCTGGCTCTGGCTGCACAATCGCTGGAAGCGACAACCGGAAACGACGTAAAACTCACACTCCCTGAGACACGTTACAGCGCTTTATGGGCTCCGTCGCAGAACGGCGGATTCTTGGTCTGCTTGCACTGGCACAACGCCACCTGCTTCTTTTCGGTCGTCGTAAACTCCATGGGGGTGAAATCCGTGCCCTTGTGCGCCCCGTCGCAAAACGGCTGGCTCTTCGAGCGCCCACAGCGGCACCAATAGTAGGTGCCCGGCTCCAACGACAAGACCGCCGGTTGCTTGGCTGCGACGACTGGCTTTTCCATGTGCTGTTCCTCCTTAGAAGATTATAAAAAGAGCGGCTTAATCGGGGACACGACGGCTGCCGGATTGTTCTTCCACAACGATTCATCCGCATCGACATACACTTCGACTTCATTCCCATCGGGATCACGCAGATACAAACTCTGGCTCACCGTGTGGTCGCTCATCCCGTCTATGGTCACACCCGCCTGCTCCAATTCCTGCTTCGCGGCACGCAATTCCTCCAGGCTGTCTCCCACCTTAATGCCGATGTGATAGAGGCCCCGACGCCGGCCGGTCGACGGGCCGGGCGCGTCACCGACCTGGATCAGCAGCAACTCATGATGCGTCCGGCCGGACGTCAGTGCCGCCGCCGCACCGTTGAAGATCCGGCCCACCTCTTTGAAGCCCAAGAGATCGCGATAGAAGTCGAGCGATCGCTCAAGATCCTTCACATAAAACACGACATGGCCGAGATAGTGCGCTTTCATTCCTGCACCCCACAGATAGGAGACACGATTCGTAAACGCTGCTTCTGCTAATGACCTATCCCGTCGGCTCACTATCGAGCTGATGCGCCTTGCGTCCGCCGCGGGCAAGCGGATGGTCAGGGAGCTGACCGCCGATCATGAGTTTCGCCAAATCCGCCGCGCGGACGACGAGTTCTTGCGCCCCCTTCCGAAGTTCCTGGCTGCCCTGTACTTCTTTGACATTCCGTTCCATGTCCTCGGCACTCCAGCCTCTGGAATGGGCGATAAACGGGAACTGCGGGAACTGGCAGCCAACTTCGGCGAAAAAGGTCATAAGTTGTCCCGCCACACCTTGGACATTGTCTTGGCCACCCATGATGATGAATGCCGCCACTTTGTTTTTGAGCAGGTGTTTATTCGCGATGGTCTCCTGATTCTGGATGCAGTTCATCCGCTCGACCATCTTGTAATACAGGCTGCTGGCGTTGCCCCAGCGGATCGGGGTTGAAATGAGAATGACATCGGCCCAATGCACGATCGCTTCGTACACGCGGTCGAGCTGGTCCGTCGGATCCATCTGCGTGATCGAGCAGGGCCAGGTGCAAGCAGAAGCGGATTTCGAATAGAACCCCTCGCAGGCACGAAAGGTCAGCTCGCGGAGCTTGATGCATTGTGTCTCAAGTTGCAGCGCTTTTGAGGCATGCTCAAGCGCGACGTCCAACATCGCGTCGGACGTGCTGTACCGCGGATGTTCCAGGGTCATAACCGTCGTCGAGATCCCCACGACGCGGATCGGGCCGGCCTGGCGCACCACCGGGCGGGCGAGCAGATGAGGCTCGTGCTTCTGCTTCTTTCGTTTCGTCGCCGAAGCAAGATCCACGTAGAGCCGGCCGTTCTCCACTTTGGTCGCATAGGCCGGAACCTGATCCTGCTCGTACCCCGGCTCTCCTTGCCCGGTTTGGCGATGGAACTTCCAGTAGTGCCAGGGACAGACGACATAGTCGCCGTCGAGGGCGCCGTCGCCCAACGGACCACCGACATGATTGCAAATTCCTGAGATTGCGGAAAACGCCCCATCTTTATACGTCAGTGCGATCGTCGTCTTCCCAGAAGAAACCTCTTGCAGAGGCTTCTGCTTCAACTCATCGACGCTGCCAATGTCCGTCCATTGCGGGTCTGCCATAACAGGCTCCTCTAGTGTGAAGTCTCGCTGACGACCTTACCCTCACAGATATGGGCAAATAGGTCAGTCAGCGTCGCTTGTCGACTCTCGTGCTCACGACCGTTTCTTCTTGTACGGCTTCCCCGTGAATGTAATCCCGGCTTTCTGCACTTCCTGATAGGGGAGGAGCCAGACGAGAGACTCGTCGCTGAGATCGCCGACTTGAAAGCGGTTTCCCCAGGGATCGCGAAAATCGCACCGCAAGTCGGACGCTGGCTTCAGCTTGTACTTATTGAGCAGCTTCTTCCGCACATCCTTGATCTGTTGCTCGTCCCGAACCATGAGGCCGAAATGCTTCATGCGATCCGGCTGCAACGTGTCCACTTCGAAGATCGCCATGAACTGATGGTCGCCCAGCTTGCACCAGGCCGCGCCTTCCCCCCCACGCAACATCTTCAAGCCAAAGACATCCGAATAGAACTTCACAGCCTTCTTGGCATCGGTGACTTCGATCACGATGTGGTTGCATCCGTAGACTTGCACGGCCATTACACACCTGCCTTTCGTTCAGTATGGTCCACCGCCACTCGCTTGAGCGCCGATACAAATGTCTCCACCGGTTGGGCGCCCGAAATCGCATACGTCCCGTTCACCAGGAAGTAGGGAACCCCGCGAATGCCGAGCGCATGACCGGTGGCTTCTTCGGCCTTCACCTCCGCTGTACCTTCATCGCTCCGGAGAAACCGTTCCACAATTTCTCCGTGTAATCCGGCTCGCGCGGCGAGTTGGACAAGCGTGGCGCTCGATCCGATATCCGCTCCCTCCTCGAAGTAACCACGGAACAGCGAATTGACAACCGCGTCCTGGCATCCATCCCGTTCCGCGAACCAGATCAGCCGGTGCGCGGCAAAGGTGTTCGGCGTCCGAGTGATGTTCTCAAAGGCAAACGCAATCCCTTCCGACGCACCTGCGGCTTGCACATGCTCCTCCAGTTGCCGGAATGAATCCAGGCTCCCGAACTTGGCTTCGAGATAGGCCGTTCGATCCATCCCGTCCTTCGGCATCGTCGGATTCAGCTGGAACGGTCGCCAGGCTATTCGTGCGGCTCCGCCGAACTCCGTCAGCGCTCGTTCCAGTCGCCGCTTCCCGACATAACACCAGGGACAGACGACGTCGGAGTAGATGTCGATGTGCATCATACATTCCTTTACTACTCTATCCCGCAGGATGCTCAAAAAGGCCGTTCAGCAAGGCCGCAGCCGACGGAAGCACCGGAGGCGTAGCCCCTGGCTACGTTGAGGATGCTTTCGAGGCGAGAACGACGCTCGCGGGATTTTTCAGCGTCCTGCCAAATGTCCCATCTTGCCGGCCTGATAGTCCCTCGCCGCCTGCACCAACTCTTCACGGGTATTCATCACGAACGGACCATACCGGGCGATCGGTTCATCGATCGGCGTGCCGCTCATGACCAGCAGCCGGCTGTCTGCCTTCGCATCGATCGTGATCTGCGAGCCGTTCCGCTCACAGACGATGAGTTCGGCTTCGCCGGCCTCGCGTGACCCGTTGACTGATGCAAGGCCCTGCAACACGAAGATCGAACTGTTGTTCCCTTCGGGCACCGTCAACGATG